>JABFRW010000096.1 GCA_013140805.1 Candidatus Eisenbacteria bacterium | reverse complement strand
CGCGAGGCTCGCGGCCACCGCGCGCGCGCTGCGCCTCGGGCCCAGCGACGACTACGAGTTGCTGCTCGCCGTCGATCCCGAGCGGCGGCGTGCGTTCGGCCTGCGCAACCTCGACCAGCGCACGCCGCTCGCCTTCATCGGCACGCTGACCGACGTGCCGGGGGCCCGGGTGCTGGAGACGCCCGACGGCGAGATGCCGATCGCAGCGCGCGGCTTCGATCACCTGGCGGCGAAACGGCGCGCTCAGCGGTAGCGGAGCTTGAGCCGTCCCCAGGTGGCGTTTCGCGTCGGGGTCGAACAGTCGGCGGTGCCGGGATTCGGCGTGGCGATGCCCTGCCAGGTCGTCGCGCCGTGCTCGGTCGCGGAGCCGCAGAACGCGAGCGAGTGGCCGTCGGCGACCGCGTCCACGAATTCGCCGATGTTCCAGAATCCCGCGTTCGCCGCGGTGCTCTCGTTCTGCTGCGTGGCCGCGCCCCACTGGACGAAGTCGAGCAGCATGTCGTCGCGGTTGAGCGCCGTCTGCGAAGCGTTCGTGGTCGCCACGTAGAGCGTGGCCGAGCCGGTGCGTGGCAACGTGACGCCCTGGAAGAACACGCTGGTGTTCGTGTTGGTGCCGGTCTGATTGAGGAACACCACCACGCGCCCGCCCGGCGGCACCGAGATGTCCGTCTGCGGCAGCGTCTGAACGGTCGCGCCCGTCAGGCTCAGGCGATAGCGCCCCAGATTGCCGGTCGCGGCACCCAGATTCGCGATCTCGACGAAATCGTTCGTGTGATCGTCCGAGAACCGCACCTCGGTGAGCCGGAAGTCGCTCACCGGCACCGCCGCCATCGAGAGCCCGACACTGCCGACCATGCCGAAGCCGCTGCAGTGGACCTCGCAGAAATACGAACGCGAGACGACGCCGCTCGAGCGCCACGTGAACGCCGTGTTCACGGCACTGGTCGCCGTACCGCTCGTGAAGCCGGCGCTCGGCGTGCAGCTGTTGCCGCTCAACACATTGTGATTGCCGCCCGCCCACACCCACACCACGTGATCGCCGGGGTTGACGTTTACGTTCGGCGGCGAGAACGACGTGCCCGACACCGTGACGCGCACCTGACCGGCTTCGGCCATGGAAATCGCGAGGCTCGCGAGCATCAGCAGCGCGGCGCCCACCGAATACACGGTGAGGGTTCCGAGTTCGCGTGCTGCCCGGCGAACCCATCGATTCGGGATTCTCATGGCGATCGCTCCCTGTGGCGCGGCCCGCGGGGTGATGCCTCGAATCAGCGTCGAGTGCGGCGTGTCGCTCCCGCGGCGGCGACGAATTCCTCGCCGACCGATTCGAGGCGCTTGCGGTGCGCGGATTCGTGCTCCAGCAACCAGCGCCGCCGCGTCACGCCGCCGGGGTAGCCCGCCAGACTGCCGGCGGCGCCCACCGCGCGATGGCACGGCACGATCAGCGCAATCGGATTCTGCTGCGCCACGAGCGTGATCGCGCGCGCGGCGCGCGGCTGCTTGAGACGCTTGGCCAGGTCGCCGTAGGTGACGGTCTCCCCGTAGGGAATCGCACGCAGCGCCTTCCAGACTTTGAGCTGAGCGTCGGTGCCGATCGGGGCGAGCTTCACGTCGAAATCGACCAGGCCACCGTTGAAGTACGCCTCGACCTGATCCACCACCGGTTTCAGCTCGAGCAGCGAGGGAGTCCAGGTCGCGCCCGGGTGCAGCGGAGAGTGACCCGCGATCACCCGCTTCAAGCTCTTGCGATCCATGAACTCGAGATGGCAGACGCCGCGGTCGCTGCCGGCCAGGAACAGCAGGCCGACGGGCGAAGCGATCATGTGGTAGGCGAGTCGCACGAGCGCACAATAGCCAAGCGCCCGCAGACTGCCAAGCGGTGCGCGCCGGATTCGCACCGGTTGTGCGCTGCTGAACCCGAACACCTCGTCCGCTCGAGGTGGTGAAACGTCGGTCGCTCAACGCCCGAGTCGCGGCAGGAAGGCTCCGGTGCGGTCGCGGTAGGCGCGAAATGTCTCGCCGAAGTGGCGCTCGAGCAGCGCGTCCTCGGTGCGTGCGCGGGTCGCCAGCAGCCACGCGAACAGTACGAGCAGCGGCATCGCGAGCGAGCTTGCGAACGCCATGAGGCCGCCGAGTGCCGTGAGCCATGCGCCGAGGTACCCCGGATGCCGGATCACGCGGTAGGGGCCGTGCGTCTCGATCTGATGATCGCGCTGCACCACGGCCTCAGGTGCGAAGCGGCTTCCGAGTCGCGCGATGGCCGAAACGCGCAGCGTGAAACCGAGTGCCGCCAGCGAGACTCCCGCCCAGCGCAGTCCGGCGCCGAAAGGCAGCGGCATCCACCCGCGCGCGTCCGCGAGCGCCGAGAGCGGCGGGATCAGAAACGGCAGCAGTCCGAGCAACGCGAACCGCCACGGCGCATCGCGGTCGGCCGCCACGGCGTCGCTGCTTCGCACCGGCTGAAGTGCGGCCAGCAGCAGTCCGAGCAGCGCCCACACGACGGCGAGCGCCACCGCCTGCGGGTGCGCGATGAATTGCCGGATGCCGCCGAGTGCCAGCGCCAGCAATCCGGCATCGAGCGACGAGACTGCGACCGCGATCGCGAGCCGCGCCGCCAGCGGCGGTCGTGGCACCGCGCTCATTTCTCGGGGTCGAACCGCACGCGCGAGGCGTCCCAGTCGATCGTGACCCGCCAGTCGCGGAACAGATCGTGTGAAATGAAGCCGTCACGGCCGAGACCGTGACGCGTGGCGAGCGCGCCGTCGAGTGCGCCGGACCATCCCGACACCGGCCCTTCGCGCAGCCGCCCGATCGAGATCGAAGGAATCTGCACCCGCGCCCACGCATTGCCGCGCAGCACGGTGGCGGCGCCTCGAATCGCGCGTGAGATCCCGCCCCCGGCCGACAAGCTCAACTCGTCGAGCGTTGCCGCACTCGCTCCGAAGCCGCACTCCGGAAAGCCGCTGTGCAGCCACAGCGCGAGCGGGCGGCTGTCACGCACTCGTCCGCGCACCATGAGTTCGGACTCGCTCCAGATCTCGAGCGGAACCGCGTTCTCGACGGTGCCGCCGTCGGACACCGGCGTTGCGGCGGCCGCTGCGACGAGCGTGCGGCGCCTCAGCACCAGTTCGTGTTCCGGATAGTCGAGCGTCGGTGTGAAAGCGCGCAGCAGCTCCACGCCGATCACGCCCGCCACCGGTTCCTTGGCGCCGTGGACCGCCGCCGAGTATTTGCGCAACGGCAGCACTGCGACCGGCACGTTCTCGAGCGTGAAGTCGCCCAGTTCAAAACTCGGGACCACCCCATAGGTGACCGCGTGCATCGTGCCGAGCCATGCGATCTGGCCGCGGCCCTCGAACAGGCGCACGCCGAGTCGGCGCGCGGCGGATTGATCGAGCAACAGGCACGGGGCGCCGGTATCGACCGCGAACAGCATGATCTCGCGCAGCAACTTGGCGCGCACCATGGCGAGCGGGTACAGCTCGCGAAACGGCACGCGACACGAGTCGGCGCCCGGGCGCAGGCGCAGCGGCGGGTCGGCCGCGAAGTGCTCGAGCGACGCGATGCGCCCGCCCTCACCGGCGGCCTCGGCGAGTGTGGCCGCGGCGCGATAGTCGCCGCGGCCACACTCGCCGAGGCCGCCGGTGAGGGC
>JABFRW010000095.1 GCA_013140805.1 Candidatus Eisenbacteria bacterium | reverse complement strand
GGGCGCTCTGGTGCGTCGCCGCGCGGCGGCGCCCAGTCCCGATTGCTCGCGCGTCGCGCGGCGCCGCAATCTGGCGGCCGCATTCGCAGTTCGAGATCCGGCCGCATGGCGCGGCCGCGAAGTGCTCGTGGTGGACGACGTGCTCACGACCGGCAGCACCCTCAAAGCCGCACTGGAACCACTCGAGGCCGCGGGGGCCCGGGTGCGCGCCGCCGTGCTCGCGTGGGCGAGCTGAGATGTCGCACCTGCACGTACCCGACGGCGTTCTGCCGGTGTGGCTGTGGCTTCCGGCATGGCTCATCACGTTCGTCCTGCTGTCGCGAGGTGCCGCCTTCGCGCCTCAGCGCGTCGCCTATCAGGGTGCACTCGGCGCGCTGGTGCTCGCCGCCATGGCGGTGCCGCTCGGACCGTTCGAGATGCATCTGACGCTCGCGGGGCCGATCGGAGTGCTGCTCGGACCGGCGGCGGCCTTTCCGGTCGCATTCGCAGTCAGCGCGCTGCTCGCCTGCGTCGGCCACGGCGGGGTCACCGTGATCGGGCTCAACACCCTGGTGCTGGGAGCGGTCGCGAGTGTCAGCTCACTGGCGTACGGCGCGCTCGCGGGCCGCGCGCGTCCCGAGTGGGGGCTCGCAGTCGCCGCGTTCGCGGGCCAGCTCGTGGCGCTCGCCCTGTGGCTCGGGATCCTGTTCATCGGGGCGCGAGGATCGGGCGTAGCGGCGGGTCCGGTCGATGAACACGCGGGTCACGCGCACGACCTGACCATGGCGGCATTCGCGCTTCCGCTGTGGCTGCTCACGACCCTCGCGGAAGTCGGCGTCGCGTGGGGACTCGGCAGTTTCCTTTCGCGCGTGCACCCGGCGCTGCTGCCGGTGCCGCGGGCGGCGGCGGCCGAGGCGGCCTCGTGATCAACCTGCTCGCCCAGATCGACTACGCGGCCAGTACCGGCCGCAGTGTGTGGCATCGCGCCAGCGCGCTCACCAAGCTGGTGCTCGCCGCCGCGACGATCGCGGCCGCGATCACGGCCCCGCGGCTCGATGCGCTGCTTGCGGTGCACCTGTTCGCGTGGGCGCTCGCGCTGACCTCGGGACTCGCGCCGCGGCTGCTGCTCACCGCGGCCGCGTATCCATTGATGTTCTCGCTGCTGGTCGCCGCCGGCCGCTGGGACGGCACCTGGACGACGCCATTGATGCTGCTCATGCGCCCGGTCGGCGCCGGACTCGTCTCGGTGTGGCTGCTCGGCACCACGCCTTATCCGGATGTCTTCGCGCCGATCTCGCGCGTGTTACCACGACGCGCGGGCGACGGGCTGTTTCTGACCTATCGTGCGCTGTTCGCACTGCTGACGCGTACCGATCAGGTGTGGCGCGCGCTGCGGCTGCGCGGCGGGCTCGCGGTTCCGGCGCGGCGCCGGCTCGCGCACGCCGGCGACGGCCTTGGACTGCTGGTGGTCTACAGCGCGGAACGCAGCCGGCGGCTCTATGAAACCATGCGGTTGCGTGGTCACACCGGGCGAGTGTGCGGATGCCGCCACTGGGCCGAGGTGGGACCGCGTGACCTGGTGGTGCTCGGTGCATTCGCGGTGCTGGTCGCGATCACGACGTTCGGCTGGTGGAGGGCGCAATGAATCCGGTTTCGTCGCCCGCCGATCGCGACCCGATCGTGCGCGTCTCATGCGTTCGTCACACTTACCCGGATCGCACCCTCGTGCACTTGTGCGGGCTCGACTTCGTGGTCGAGCGCGGGCAGCGGGTCGTGATCCTGGGCCCGAACGGCTGCGGCAAGAGCACGCTTCTCTACCACATCCTCGGACTGCTCGAGCCGCAGGAGGGCGAGGTCAGCGTGTTCGGCGTCAACCCCGCCCGCCACTTCAATCGCATTCGTGAACGGGTCGGCGTGCTGCTGCAAAGCGTGGACGAGCAGATCATCGCCCCGACGGTGTGGGACGACGTCTCGTTCTCGCCCCGCAACTACGGCTATCGCGATGACGAAGTGTCGCGCATGGTCGAGGAGGCTCTCGAACGGGTCGGCATCGCGCATCTGAGACACCGCGTCTGCCACTACCTGTCGGGTGGCGAGAAGCGCAAGGTCGCACTGGCGGGCGCGCTGGTGCTCAAGCCGGAACTGCTGGTGCTGGACGAACCGTTCGAGGGGCTGGATCCCGCCTCGCGCGCCGATCTCGTGGCACTGCTCAACCAATTGCACCGCGACCATGGCGTCTCGCTCGTCACCGCCACTCACGACGTGAACGTGGTGAACGCGATGGCCGACGTGGTGTACGTGCTGGTGGGCGGCGGCGAGATCGTGGCCCACGGCAGTCCGGGCGAAGTGTTCCGCGACCCCGCGCTGTTGCGCAACAGCAACCTCGAGCCGCCGGTGCTGGCCGAGCTGTTCGAGCGCCTCGAAAAGCACGGTCTGGCGCTGGGGCGACCGCTGTCGCTCGACGATGCAGCTCGCGCGCTGCTCGAGTGGGGTTCTCGCACCGCACGGATCTCACACGGCCTGGCAGCGCCGACCGCTTCGGGCCGCGCCGATCAGTCGTCGCTTCCGCTCGGAGAATCGGGACCCCGACCCGATGCGATCCGCGAGCGGGAGTAAGGCGACCGCCGGATGAGCGGCGACCTGTTCGGCTCGTCACCCGGCCCGCCCGCGCGCGCGCCGGGCAGCGCCGCGTCCGAACCGACTGCCGGTGCGCCGCTCGCGGACCGCATGCGGCCGCGCACGTTCGAGGAGTTGATCGGTCAGGAGCACCTGCTCGAGCCGGGTTCGCCGCTCGCCTTGATGCGCGCGGGAACGCTGCTTCCGTCGATCATCCTGTGGGGGCCGCCCGGCACCGGCAAGACCACGATCGCGCGGCTGATCGCGCTCACCGCTCAGGCGCCGTTCGTCGGCTACAGCGCGGTGCTCGCGGGCGTGAAAGAGATCAAGGAGACCATGGCGCGCGCCGCGCTCGAGCGGAAGCGAACCGGGCGACCGACCGTGCTGTTCCTCGACGAGATCCATCGCTTCAATCGTGCGCAGCAGGACGCGTTCCTCTCCCACGTCGAAGCCGGCGACATCGTGCTGATCGGCGCCACCACCGAGAATCCGTCCTTCGAGGTCAATGCCGCACTGCTGTCGCGCGCCCGCGTTCTGGTGCTGAAGCAGCTCGAGCCCGAACACATGCGCGTGGTGGTCGAGCGAGCACTTGCCGATGTCGGGCGAGGCTTCGCCGGCAAGGTGGCGATCGCCGAGGACGCACTCGCATTGCTCGCGCAGGCGGCGGACGGCGACGCCCGTCGTGCTCTCAACACGCTCGAGATCGCGGTCGCGACCGCGACCGAGCGCGCGCGGCAGGGCCACCCCGCGACCGCCGCGGCGATTGCGCTCGAAGACGTGCGGCAGGCGCTGCAGCGCCGGCACCTGCGCTACGACCGCGCGGGCGAGGAACACTTCAACCTCATCTCGGCGCTGCACAAGTCGCTGCGCGACTCGGACCCGCACGCCGGGCTCTACTGGCTCGCGCGCATGCTGGCCGCGGGTGAGGACCCGCTCTACGTGGCGCGACGGCTGGTGCGATTCGCGAGCGAGGACGTCGGCAACGCGGACCCGCAGGCGTTGCCGCTCGCGGTCGCGGCGTTTCAGGCGTATCACCAGCTCGGCACGCCCGAGGGCGAACTCGCGCTCGCGCAGTGCTGCGTGTATCTCGCCACCGCGCCCAAGAGCAACGCGATCTACAAGGGGTTCGGACGCGCGATCGCGGAAATCGAGGCGAGCGGCAGCCTGCCGCCTCCCAAGGTGATCCTCAACGCTCCGACCCGGCTGATGAAGGACCTCGGCTACGGTGCCAATTATCGCTACGCGCATGATGAAGCCGGAGCGATCGCGGATCAGCAGCACCTGCCGGACGAACTCGAGGGCCGGCGCTTCTACGAGCCGACCGAGCGTGGCTACGAAGCCGAGGTCTCGAAGCGCATGCGCGAGTGGGACGCGGCACTGCGCAAGCCGCCCGCCTGACGCGCACTCGAGCGGAGGCAGCAAAACGCGCCGGGGAAGTGCTTCCCCGGCGCGTTCGCTTTCCTTCGGAGCGTTCGAACTAGCGAACCAGCGCGAATCGCTGCGTGGTCGAGCCGTTCGAGGTACGGAGCGTCACGAAGTAGACACCGACCGGTGATTCGGTGCCGCCGTCGCCACGACCGTCCCATCGCGCCTGATGATCGCCCGCTTCCATCATGCCGTTCTGAAGCGAGCGCACCTTGCGGCCATTCGCGTCGACGATCGAGAGCCGCACGAACTCCGGCTGCCCGAGACGGAACGCGATCGAGGTCGCACCCGGCGCCGGATTCGGCGACGGAGTGGCGAGGAACACACGGCCCGCCGGGACGCCGATGCGGCGCGCGGAGGTATAGCCCATCACGCTGTCGGTGCCGTCCCGCTCGATGATGTGCAGGCGATACGAGTACTCGACGTCGTTCTGGGTGTTGCGATCGAGCGCGACCATGCCGTTGCGCTCGGTGGTCAGCTCGGTGGAGATCGGAGCCCACGGCCCGGTCGAGGAAGTCGCGCGCTCGAGCGTCACGACCGAAAGCTGCGAGGCGTCCGAGAAGCTCCAGCGGATCTCGATGCCATCCCCACGACCCACCGCCACGAACTGTGCAAGCGTGGTCGCGGTTGGAATCGGGAACCAGCCGATGTCCTCGAACAGGTAGCGGGTCAGATCCACCTGGTCGTGCAGGTCGGCATTGATCGCCGGCTCCATCAGTGCGTTCGGGAACAGCGAAACGTCCCAGTGCGAGACCGACGAGCCGCTCTGGAACGGGTTCGGTACGTACATCAGCGGCTGGCCCAGGTTGTTGGCGCCGGCCTTGAGCGTCGGGTGATTGCCGATCGTCACCGTGACGCCCGGCAGGTTCGCCTTCACCAGGTTGCCGTCCGCCTGCGAAAGGCTCAGCACCGGGATCGTGATCGACGGATCGACACCGCCCAGAGCGGGCGCCGGGCCGGCCACGTTGTTGACGACGATCAAGCCGATCGCGCCGGCTGCCTGCGCCGCCTGCGCCTTGAGGACGAACGCGCACAAACCGCGATCGACGATCGCGATGTTGCCGGCCAGCGCCGCGCCGTTGACGAGTGCTTCGCAACCGTCGTTGATCGGCGCCACGCCGTCTTCCATCAGCACGACGGTGCCGCTCACCGGAATCGCCAGCGACGCGCCGAACGACGCGTTACCGGCGTTGTAGGTGCCCGCGATGCCCGGAGGCGTGCTGACGACCACGCTCGGACGCGGTCCGAGAAATACCGACGCGTAAGCGACCGCGGCCGGTCCGTCCCACGCGAGCCCGTCGAGGCTGATGCCCGACGCGACGCGCTGGGCCGCCGTCATCTGGTCCCAGTGGGTGCCGGTCGCGGCAGCGATCATGAACTTGTCGAAGATCGACGGAAGGCCGCCGCTGAAGTTGCCGGAGGTTCCGCTGGTCGTCGTGCTGAAGCCGAGTCCGTGGCCCATTTCATGGAGCAGCACCGGCAGCAGCTCGATGTTCGCGCCTTCGAGTCCGTCGAAGCCGTAGTACCAGCCGGTGCCGCCGAGGCAGGTGGGGGAGCCGTTCAGATTCGAGTTGAACGTCGCATTGATGTCGGGATTGGCCGCGCTCAGATCGGTGCCGGCGAGCGAGTTCGCGAGTGCCGCGTGATACCAGTGACCGGGAACTGGTGCGCCCGCGAAATTCGCGTGCGTGGTGAGCGGACCCGCGCTGCCGAGCACCGCGGAGGTCGCGGTGCAGGTCTGCGGGTTGAATTGCGAGCGCACTTGAATCGGCACCGCGCTCGGGAGGATCGATCCCCACAGATTGGCTGCGTACTGGAATGCGTTCAGCCGCTGCTGGCCGACCGTGGCGCCGAGGTTGCCGCCCACCGGGACAGCCGCCGTCGCATCGTTGAATCCTTCACCTGCACCGTCGTTGTTCACGATCACGATGGTTGCGGCATTCGAAACGGCGGCCAGTGAGACCGCGAGCACTGCGACGAGTGAGGCGCGCGAGACGAAGCGGTAGAAAGAGTTCATGTCTAGCGCTCCTCCGGCAGCGTCGGGGTCGAGTGAACGGCGGCGTCATGGGAGTGATTCGCACCGCAGCGCACGTGACGCCGACCATCCGCGCCGATTTCGATGACGTAGTACTGCTCGAAGCGACCCTCGAGGTCGAGCATCATCGAGCCGTCCGAGAGCGTGATCGGAACCAGGCCCTCGGCCGTGTCGTTGAGGGGATTGATGTCGAGAAGCTGAGCGGAACCTTCGGAGACGACGCCGCTGACCAGTCCGGTTTGCGGATCCCGGAAGGCGCGCATGCCGGCTTCCGCGGGAGCGGACGCGAGCCTCGAGGAGGCCTTCGGAGCCACGATCGTGCGGGCTGCGAGCGGCGCGGCGGTCGGAGCGGCAACAACGGGTGCGGCATCCGCGCTCGCCATCACAACCGGGGCCGGCGTTTCAGCAACCGGTGCTGCCTTGCGCGGTGCCGACGCGCTCGCGAAAACCGCAAGAGCGAGCAGCGAACCGAGCGCGATCAGGGTGGAACGAGTGAGTCTTGGGGGGCCGTTCATTGCAGACTCCAGGCTGGGGGGACATGAAGCTGAGACGGTCGAGCTGCAGGCCACACACCCTAGATGAGCGCCTTCGAAATCATCAAGGAATAGTTAGATCCTACGAGGATCGCGGCAAAGTTCGAGCTGATCGAACGTTGGGCCGCAGAAGTTCAGTCCGTGACAAGCCGCGTTTCATGTGTTACTAAGCGCGAGTCGGCCGCGCCGTCCCTGCTTCCGAGCGGCAGTCCATCCGTCCGTCTTGCGTCCACGAGAATCAGTTCCAGGGAGGTAGTCCTACACGCAGATTTGGAGGCGCTCAATGGTCCGGTCCCCCAGCCGTCGTTGTGCTCTCACCCTCTTCATCGCGCTGTTCCTCGCCCTGCCCGGGGTTTCCGCCCGGGCCGCTGAACCGCCACCCGCTCGGGCCTTCGCACCGGTGCAACTCGGTTATCAGCCGAACGCACCGACGGTCGCCGCCCACGTTCCGGGCCGCGTGCTCGTGAAGCTCACTGCCGAAGCCCGGCAGGCGGCGACCCTGCCCTCGATTCTGCGCTTCGGGCAACCGCTCGCCGGCGCCACGACCGGACTGGCCGCAGTCGATCGCGTGTTCTCCGATGCCGGCGCCCGCTCGCTCCAGGGCGCGTTCATCGAGTACCGCAACCGCACGGAAGGAGCGCGGCTCGGGCTCGATCGATGGCTGATCCTCGACTTCGCGGGCTCGATGCCGGCGTCCGAACTGGCGGATTGGCTGTCGCGATTGCGCGAGGTCGAAGCCGTCACGTTCGACTACATCGCATTCCCGGCGGTGGTGCCCGCCGACCCCATGCACTCGCTGCACTGGGGGCACAACAACTCAGCGCAGATGCTCAGCTACAACTGGACCAACTTCAATCACGAGACCGGTTCGCCGGTCGGCACGGTTGGATTCGACGCGAACGCGCACACCGCCTGGGATGGCACGCAGGGCTTCGGCTCGAGCTCGGTGCGCATCGCGATCATCGACAGCGGCGTCGAGGCGGGGCATCCCGACCTGCTGCAGGTGACGGGTTTCGACTTCGGCAACAACGACTCGAATCCCGACGACGACTCGTCGGCGCCTGGCCACGGCACCGCGTGCGCCGGAGTCGCGGCGGCACGCAACAATGCGCTCGGGACTGCCGGCATCGCGGCGGGCTGCAGCATCATGCCGCTCAAGGTCGCCAATAGCGCCGGTACCATGACGTTCGTCTCGATCCAGAACGCGCTCACGTACGCGGCCGACAACGGCGCCAACGTGATCAGCATGAGCCTCGGCGCGGCGATCACCAGCGACCCGGCCACCGACGCGGCGATTACCTACGCCTGGAACGCCGGGTGCGTGATCCTCGCGGCGACCGGCAACGAGAACAAGTCGACCATCAGCTATCCCGCGATCCACAGCCTCGTGATCGGCGTGGGCGCGGCCTCGCCGTGCGGTGACCGCAAGCGCTCGAGCAGCAGTACGTCGGAACTCAACCCCGGCGTGAGCGCGGATCCGAACGGCTTCACGTGTGACGGCGAGCGCTGGTGGGGCTCGAGCTACGGCACCACGACGCAGGGCGCGGCCGGCGCGGTCGACGTCATCGCGCCGACGATCCTGCCGACCACCGATCTGCTGGGTGCTGCCGGCTACGACGCCAGCGACTACTCCAAGTGGTTCAACGGCACCTCCTGCGCGACGCCGTACGCCGCGGGTGTATGCGCGCTGATCAAGTCGAAGAATCCGACCTGGACGAACGCGCAGATTCGCGATCAGCTCCGCAACACCGCGCAGGACGTCACCAGCGTCGAGTCGGGCGCCGGTTGGGACCGCTACGCCGGCTACGGCATGGTCGATGCGGCCGCCGCGGTCGGTGGTGGTGGTGGTCCGGTCGATCAGGTCACCGTGACCGCTCCGAACGGTGGCGAGACGCTGGCCTCGGGCAGCTCGACCAACCTCACCTGGACCTCGGTCGGCAGCTTCACGACCGTCAATCTCGACTACTCCACCAATGGCGGCAGCTCGTGGACCTCGATCGTCACGGGCACCCCGAACGACGGCTCGCAGGCGTGGACGGTTCCCGCTGCCGCGACCACGCAGGGCCGTGTGCGCGTCAGCGGTGGAACCGCGACCGACCTGAGCAACGCGAACTTCACCATCACGGTGCCGTCGGGCGGCTACGCGACGCTTCCCTACACGACCGGCTTCGAGAACGCCGGCGCATTCGACGCGTTCTGGTCGACTGCGGTCACCGCGAACGGCCGGGTGCGCCTGCTGACCACCAACACCCCGCACGCCGGCAGCTATCACATGGTGATGGACGATGCGACGAGCGGAAGCTATAGCCAGACCGAGGCGCGGCTGCGCCTGAACCTCGCCGGCCAGACCCAGGTCAACCTGTCGTTCTGGTGGAAGGACTTCGGTGACGAGACGCAGACCCAGGACGGTATCTACTTCTCGAACGACGGCGGCACCAGCTACGTGAAGGTCTACAGCCTCACGCCCGCCAGCTTCTCCGACAACACGTGGCGCAACGTGGTGCTCGACCTGGACGCGCTGGCCGCCACGGCCGGGCTCTCGCTCAACTCGACCTTCGTCGTCAAGTTCCAGCAGTACGACGACTATCCAATCTCGACCGACGGCATGGCATTCGACGACATCAGCGTCACGGTGCCATCGGGCGGCGGCGGCGCGATCACGGCCGAGAGCGAATCGAACAACACCTCGGCGACCGCGGACGGCCCGGTCGGAACCGGAGTCGCGGTGACGGGCACGATTTCATCCGCGGCCGACCAGGACTACTTCTTCTTCGACGTGAGCACCGCCGGAAGCATCAATGTGTCGCTGGCGATCGGCTCGAGCGCGGACCTCGACTGGTTCCTCTACAACTCTTCGCTGGTCGAAGTCGCGCGCGGCTACTCGACCGCGAATCCCGAAGTCGGCAACTACACCGCCGCCGCCGGCCACTACTACCTGATGGTCGACGGCTACCAGAGTGCGACCAGCAACTACACGCTGACCCTCAACGGTGGACTCGCGAACATCATCCAGCCGATGCAGAAGGACTTCGCGGCGCGGCCCGCGATCACCGAACTGCTGCAGAACTTTCCGAATCCGTTCCGCGGCAAGACCGCGATCCACTTCGCACTCGCACAGGCGGGGCGCGTCGATCTCGAGGTGTTCGACGCCACCGGTCGCCTGGTCGCGACCGTGGCGCACGGTGACTTCGAGCCGGGCGTCCACAAGTTCCAGTGGGACGGCCGCACCGACAAGGGTGATCCGGCGGCGAGGGGCATGTACTTCTATCGCCTCACCGCGCCCGGATTCCGCGAGACCCGCAAGATGCTGGTGCTGGAGTAACCGAAGCGGAAGAACGAATCGGTTCCGAAGCGACACCCACGGCCTCCTCCGCAGCGCGGGGGAGGCCGCGTCGCTACCAGCGACCTGCGCGACGTTCCTTGGCCGGCACGTTCTCGAGGCAGGTCGTCCACCATCCGGTGCGGATCGTCTCGACGAACTCGGCAGGCAGCGACTCGGCTTCCATCTCTCTCGCCAGCGCCTCGTGGTCGTAGGCGACGCGATGGAACCGCACCACGACGTCGGACCCGAAGTCGAGTTCCGACCACACGCCCCGCGGATCTCCATCGTTTGCCGGCCGTCCGATCACTCCCACGTTGACCACCGCACGTCCCGACGGCAGCACCCGATGCCACGGCAGTCCGGAGTGCGTGCACGCGATCACGTCGGCCTCGTGCGCCTCGCACAGCCACTCGAGAAACGCATCGGAGCACGTCGAGTTCCAAAGGAATTCGTTCACTCGCCGCGGGGAGCCGTGGCACAGCAGCACGCGACGCCCTGCGAGTTCGAGGCGGGCATGCTCCGGTCGTTCGCGCAGCCACTCGCGATTCGATGAGCTGGTGTGGGCGAGTGCGTAGTCGTAGGAGCGCTGAGCGAAGTGATTGTCGCGCGGGTCCGAGTAGCCGCACGCGCAGTCGGCGAGTGCATGACCGATCGAGTCATCGAGGTTGCCGCGCAGCATGGGAATGCCGCTCGCGCGCATCCGCTCGACCGAGCGATCGGGGTGCGGGCCGAAGCCGCCGAGGTCGCCGAGGCACCAGGTCGCATCGACGTCTCGTGTGCCGATCTCCGCGAGCACGCGACTCAGCGCCAGATGGTTGCTGTAGACCCCGCCGAACAACGCGAGGCGCATCACCCGTTCCCGCACGTCATGCCGGTGCGATAGCAGGTGAAGCAGGCCCCATGACGCAGCTCGAACGGTGTGCGTGCCTCCGCGAGCGTCGCGCCCAGCCGCGCGCGCGGTTCGTCGACCAGCAACGGGCAAACGAACACGCCCTGACTGGTGATCGCGCGACTGCTTCCGCACTGGAGGCGTTCGGGATCGAAGGCGTCGTCCGTCAGGCCGGCGAGCGATTCCTCGCGCGCGTAGCCGCCCGAGCGCTCCGACTCCCGGCCGAGTCGGAACAGGGGGAGCACCTTGAGCCGCGGCCTTCGAAGGCCGCGCGCTCGGAGCATGGAGACCCACTGATCGCGAAACTCGAGCGGCTCCGATTCGTCCCACTGCGTCACGGTGACGATCGGACACAGGTCGTGTGCCTCGCACCGGATCAGGCCCGAGATCGTGCGCTCGAAGGTGCCAGCGCCTCGCACGCGGTCGTGCGCGTCGGCGCTCGCGCCATCGAGGCTCATGCGCAGTTCGAGTGCATAACGAGACTCGTCCGAGAGATGGCGAAGCGCCGCGAGGCGGGCGCTCGTGAACAGCGTACCGTTGGTGAGCACCGTGCATGGCAGGTGAGCGAGCGAGTCCCCGAGGATTTCGAACAGCTCGGGATTCACGAACGGCTCGCCACCGGTCAGATAGAGCTCTCGCACGCCGAACGCGAGCGCCTCTGAGACCCGCTCGCGCACCTGGGCACGCGACATCAGCGCATGCCGGTCGATACCGGGGCCGGACGGCACGAAGCAATGAGCGCAACTCAGGTTGCACTCGGTGCCCGCGACCTGAATCCAAAGCGCATCGAGGTGGCGCAGGGGCTGGAGCGGGAAGCGCGCCACCGAGGCATCGTCGATCTGCACCAGGCTCACGGTCTTGGATCCTTGTGAAGGCGTCGCGACGCGGTCCGCGCCGTGGCCGAGCTGCGTTGACTGATCACACGATGGGACATAATCTAACCCGTTCTCTTTGGCGCATCTAGGAGCCCGAACGGAACTCGGACAGGCCGCGCGGAGGAGTCATGCAGGAGCAGGTCAAGAAGATCATCGATCAGCTCCGTCCGGTCATTCAGGCGGACGGCGGTGATCTGGAACTGATGAACGTCTCGGACGACGGCGTTGTGACCCTGAGGGTCAAGGGCTCCTGCACCGGGTGCGGAAGCGCCGCCGCCACGCTTCGCAGCGGTATCGAGCGCTGGATTCGCGGCAAGGTGCCGGGAGTGCGCGAAGTCGTGGCCTCCGAATGAGCGCGACGGTCGAGACGGTGCGGGCTGCACTCGCGACCGTGCAGGATCCGGACTTGAAGCGCGATCTCGTGACCCTCGGCATGATCGAGGACCTCGCGGTCGAGGGCGGGGTCGCCCGTTTCACGCTGGTGCTCACGACCGCGGCGTGCCCGCTCAAGGCCGAGATCGAGGCCGATTGCCGGCGCGCAGTCCTCGCGGTTCCCGGCGTGACCGAGGTGCAGATCAACACCACCTCGCGCACCCGCAAGAGCGCTTCTCCGACCGCCGATCGCAAGGCGCTCGACGGTGTCGCGCAGGTGATCGCGATCGGCAGCGGCAAGGGCGGGGTCGGCAAGTCGACGGTGTCTGCGAATCTCGCGGTCTCGCTGGCGGCCAGCGGAGCGCGCGTGGGACTGCTCGACGGCGACATCTACGGCCCCAATCTGCCGCGCATGATGGGCGTGACGCGGCAGCCCTCGCAGCGCGACGGGAAGATCGTGCCGGTGGGTGCTCATGGACTGCGCTTCATGTCGATGGGCCTGCTCGTGAATGCCGGTGAGGCGGTGGTGTGGCGCGGACCGATGCTGCACGGCGCCATCAAGAGCTTCCTGCACGACGTCGACTGGGGCGAGCTGGACTACCTGCTCGTCGATCTGCCGCCCGGGACCGGCGACGTTCAGCTCTCGCTCATCCAGCAGACCTTCGTCGCCGGCGCGGTGGTGGTGACGACGCCCTCGACGGTGGCGATCGAAGACGCGGTCAAGGCGATTGCGATGTTCGACAAGCTGCAGGTGCCGGTACTCGGCGTGATCGAGAACATGAGCTACTTCATGTGCCCCAACTGCAACGAGCGCCACGACATCTTCGCCAGCGGCACCGGCGAGCAGCGTGCACTCGCCATGGGTCTGCCGTTCCTGGGCTCGATCCCGATCGATCCGCGCGTGCGCGCCGGCGGCGACGAGGGCCGTCCGGTGGTGCTCACCGATCCCGACACCGTGCACGGCCGTGCGTTCCAATCGATCGCGGGCCAGCTCGCGCGTCGGATCTCGATTCAGTCGGCGGCCATGGCGGAATCCGCTCATGCGTGAGGTGTACGCCGATCACGCCGCCACCACGCGGATGGCGCCCGAGGTGCTCGACGCCATGCTGCCGTATCTCGGCGAACGATTCGGCAATCCGTCCTCGGTGCATGCGCGCGGCGACGCGGCGCGCGAAGCATTGACCGCGGCGCGCGAGCGCGTCGCGATCGCGACCGGTGCGAACCTCGAAGAGGTGGTATTCACCGCCGGCGGCTCGGAAGCGAACAATCTGGCGCTCAAGGGCATCGTGGCCATGGCTGCCCCCGAACGCCGTCGCCTCGTGGTCTCGGCGGTCGAGCATCCCTCGGTGCTCGAGACCGCGCGCGAACTGGAGCGCGAGGGCGTGCCCGTCACGATCGTGCCGGTCGACGCCGACGGAATCGTCTCGATCGCGGCGCTCGAGCGCGCGATCGACTCCGACGTGGCGCTGGTGTCGCTGATGATCGCGAACAACGAGACCGGCGCGATCCAGCCGATCGCGGCGGCGGCGGCGCTGGCGCACGCGGCCGGCGCGCGACTCCACACCGACGCCGTGCAGGCGCTCGGCAAGTTGCCGGTCTCGATGGCGACGCTCGATGCCGACCTGTTGTCGCTCGCCGCGCATAAGTTCCACGGGCCGCCTGGAGTCGGTGCGCTGATCGTGAGACGACGCACCCGACTGCTGCCGCTCGTTCACGGCGGTCATCAGGAACGCGGACGCCGCGCTGGCACCGAGAATCTCGCCGGAGCGGTCGGGCTGGGGGTGGCGATCGCGCGTGCCGAAGCCCGCCGGGAGAGCGAGGCGCAACGCGTGAGCGAGCTGTCGCTGCGCCTGTGGGAGGGGCTGCGTAGCCGGGTCGAGCGCTGCAGGCGCAACGGCCCCGAAGCAAACCGACTGCCGGGTGTGCTCAACCTTTCGTTCGAGGGTGTCGACGGCGAAGCGGTGCTCCACGAACTCGATCGCCATGGCATCACGATTTCGACCGGCTCGGCGTGCAGTGCCGCCGCTGCGGGGCCCTCGCACGTGCTGATCGCAATGGGCCTGAGTCCCGAACTGGCTCATGCCAGCGTGCGTTTTTCACTCGGCGAGGACACGACCGAGGCGGATCTCGATCACATTTTGCAGACCGTCCCTCCGGTGGTCGCGCGGCTGCGATCGCTTGGCGGACCGGCGCTCGAGCGCAGCGCGTGAGCGCTCCAGGAAGGGAGAACGCAACGTGAGCAAGCAACGCAACGGTCGTTCGGCTCGGCCGTCCAAGAACGGACCCAATGGCAAGCGCTCCGCGGGTGCTGCGTCACGCGCGTCGAGCACGACTTCGCGAGCGGCTGCCAATCCGCCGCCGCGCGGCTCCGCGGCCGACGCTTGGCGGCTCAAGGTGGGGCTCGCCGAAATGCTCAAGGGCGGCGTGATCATGGACGTGATGACGCCGGACCAGGCGCGAATCGCCGAAGAGGCGGGGGCCGCCGCGGTCATGGCGCTCGAGCGCATTCCCGCGCGCATCCGACGCGAAGGCGGCGTCGCGCGCATGTCGGATCCCGGCATGATCCGCGAGATCGAGGCCGTGGTTTCGATTCCGGTCATGGCGAAGTGCCGCATCGGCCACCTCGCAGAGGCCCAGATTCTCGAAACTCTCGGCGTCGACTTCATCGACGAGAGCGAGGTGCTGACCCCCGCCGACGAGGAACATCACATCTGGAAGCACGAGTTCAAGGTGCCGTTCGTGTGCGGCTGCCGCGACCTGGGCGAGGCACTGCGCCGCATCGGCGAGGGCGCCGCGATGATCCGCACCAAGGGCGAAGCCGGCACCGGCAACGTGGTCGAGGCGGTGCGTCACATGCGCGCGGTCCAGAAGGGTCTGAAGAAGCTGGCCTCGTTGCGGGACGACGAACTCATGGCCGAGGCGAAGAGCCTGGGCGCGCCGTTCGAACTGGTGCGCCAGGTCGCTCGCACCGGCAAGCTGCCGGTGCCGAACTTCGCCGCGGGCGGGGTGGCGACTCCTGCCGATGCGTCGCTGATGGTGCAGCTCGGCGCCGAGGCGGTGTTCGTGGGCTCGGGCATCTTCGAAGTCGGGCTCGACGAGGCGCCGCGCAAGACGCGCGAACTGCAGCTCAAGATGGCTCAGGCGATCGTCAAGGCGGTGACGCACTACGACCGGCCGGACATTCTCGCGCAGATCAGCGAGGGATTGCCGAAGGCGATGCGCGGGATCTCGATGGAATCGATCGCCGAAGATCAGCAGCTCGCCAAGCGAGGCTGGTAGGTGGCGACGACCCGCATCGGAGTGCTGAGCCTGCAGGGCGATTTCGCGTGTCACCGCGCCGCGCTCGAGCCACTGGGCGTCGAGGTGGCGCGAGTCACGCTGCCGGCGGATCTTGCGGCGCTCGATGCGCTGGTGATCCCGGGCGGTGAGTCGACCACCATGCTGCGGCTCATGCACTCGAACGGGCTGCGCGCGCCGCTCGCGGCATTCGCACGCCAGCGCCCGGTGCTGGGAACCTGCGCCGGGCTGATCGTGCTCGGAACCAGCGCGGACCGGCTGCCGCACCCACCGCTCGGGGCGCTCGACGTGACGGTTGAACGCAATGCCTACGGACGCCAGCTCGATTCATTCGAGGAGGTGCTCGAAGTGCCCGTCCTGGGCGGAGCCTTTCATGGTGTCTTCATCCGGGCGCCGCGCATCGGAAGACTCGGGCGCGGGGTCGAAGTGATCGCGCGGCGCGGGCGCGGGCCGCGCGGCGAGGTGGTGGGAGTTCGACAGCGCAATGTGATCGGACTCACGTTCCATCCCGAACTGGCGGACGATTCGCGGCTCCACGAGTGGTTCGTGCGCGAAGTCGTGACTGCGCCCAGGCGCCGGAACTCGGAGGCGGCGTGAACCCGAACGAAGGCCACGATGCGGTGGCACGCGAGCGCTCCGCAAGGGTCGCGGCGTCGCCCGAGCGCGCCGCCCTGCACGCGTTCCTCGAGAAGCACCAGCGCTTCCTGCTCACCACCCACATCAATCCGGATGGCGACGGAATCGGCAGCGAAGTCGCGCTGGCGCGCTGGCTGATCGACCGCGGTCGCGAGGTCAAGATCCTCAACGACTCGGTGCTGCCAGCGCACTTTACGTTCCTCACCGACGGACTCACGGTCGAGACTTGGGAATCCGAGCTCGCCGAGCGCCGTTTCGCGGAAGCCGATGCATTCGTGGTGCTCGATACCAGCAATCGCCAGCGCATCGGCCGGCTCTCGGCCTCGCTCGATCGAGCCATGGTCCCGATCGCGATCATCGATCATCACGTCTCGCACGCGCACGGGTTCGGACAGGTCAACGTGATCGAGGCCGGTGCGGCGGCGACCGGCGAGATCATCTACGACCTGATCGGCGAGGCGGGCGGCACGATCACCCCTGCGATCGCCGAGGGTCTCTATGTCGCGCTGATGACCGACACCGGCTCGTTCAAGTACTCGAATACCGACTCGCACGCGCATCGCATGGCGGCCGAGTTGCTGAGCCATGGGCTCGATCCGCAGCGCCTGCATGCGCTGGTTCACACGCATGCCTCGGCGGGACGACTGCGCTTCTTCGGCGAGACTCTGGCGCGTCTCGAACTTGCGTCGCGCGGTCAGCTCGCGATCCTGGTCGCGACTCCCGAGCAGTTTCAGCGCCACGGGCTGGCCGGCGCGGATACCGATGGGCTCGTCGATCTGCCGCGCACCATCGCAGGTGTCGAAGCCGTGGTGCTGTTCTCCGAAGTCGAAGTCGGCAAGGTCAAGGTTAGCATGCGCTCGACCGGCCGCGTCGCCGTCGATCAGATCGCCAGCCGTCACGGCGGCGGCGGCCACCTGCATGCGGCGGGCGTGCTGATGCGCGGCACCATCGAGCAGGCGCGCGATCGCGTGCAGCCCGAACTCGAGCGCGTGATCGCCGAGCTGGAACCGCGAGCGTCGGGGCGCGCGTGAGTGCGAGCCTCTCGATGAGCACCGCACCGCACGAGCCCGGCCTTTCGACGGTGGCGGCGCGCGTCACCGCGCGCGCGCTGGCGCATCGCTACAGCCGCGGCCGCGGTCTCGAAGCGATCGACTTCACGCTCGAGTCGCCCGGGGTGAACGCCGTGTGCGGCGCCAATGGTGCCGGCAAGAGCACGCTGCTTCGAATCGTCGCAGGGCTGCTGCGCCCGACCTCCGGATCGTCGGAGGTTCAGGTGGCGGGCCTCGCGGTGGCTCCGGCGCTGCGCCGCCACGTGATCGGCTACGCGGGTCCGGATCTGGCGTTCTACGACGAGCTGACGGTCGAAGAGAACCTTCGTTTCGCCGCCGAGGCACGCGGCCTCACCGGCAGCACCGCGCTCGTCGACTCGGCGCTGGAGCGGGTCGGACTCGACTCGCGCCGCCGCGATCGGGCGGACGCGCTGTCGAGCGGCATGAGCCAGCGGCTGCGGCTCGCCTTCGCTCTGCTGCACGCGCCGCCGCTGCTGCTGCTCGACGAACCCGGCAATCATCTCGATGAGGAGGGACGCGCCACACTCGAGCGCGTCGTTCGCGACGAAGGTCGTCGTGCGCTCGTCCTCATCGCCACCAACGAGGAACGCGAACGTGCACTCGCGAGTCACATCATCGAGCTCCGGGGCCGCGGTCTGGGCCATCCTGCGTAAAGAGTGCCGCACCGAGTGGCGCACCCGCTACGGCCTCAACGCGGCACTGCTGTTTGCGGTGACCAGCCTGACCGCCACGAGCTTTGCGGTCGGGCCGCTCGGCGATCGGCCCGACGTGCTGGCGGCGCTCCTGTGGGTGGTGCTGCTGTTCGCGGCCCTGGCCTCGCTCCATCACGCGTTCGTTCGCGAGGTCGAGAGCCATACCATGACGCTGCTGCGGCTGGTGGCATCGCCCACGCAGATCGCGCTCGGGAAGCTCGGCTTCAATCTGGCGTTCCTGTTCGTGATCGAGGCCGTGACGGTTCCGCTGTTTGCACTGCTGTCGGGCGCACCCGCGCCTCGCTGGGGCCCGTTTCTGGGGGTTCTCGCCCTCGGAAGCGTCTCGCTGGCGGCAGCGGCCACCCTGGTGGGTGCCGTTGTGTCTCAGACCCGTGGTCGCGGCGCACTGTTTGCAGGTGTTTCGTTCCCGCTACTGCTGCCGATGCTGGCTGCGGCGGTGAGCGGAACGCGCGCTCAGTGGGCGGGGCAGCCGGTCACGAGCGAACTGCGATTGCTGGCCGCCTACGCCCTGGGACTTCTGGCTGCGAGCTTCGTGCTCTACGACCACCTGTGGGAGGAATGAGATGAAGCGCATCGCCGTGCTCGCGTTGTTCGTCTGGATCGCGGGCTGGATCGCGGCGGCATTTCTGTGGGCGCCGCTCGTGCCGGTGCTGGGGCCGACCACGCGCGTGCTGTATTTCCACATTCCCGCGGCGTGGGTGACGGTGCTGGCGCTTGGCTGGTCGATGGTGCACAGCGTGCTCTACCTGGCGCGCCGCCGCATGGATCACGACCATCACGCGGCCGGCTCGGCCGAGATCGGCATCCTGTTTTGCGTGGTCGCGACGCTGAGCGGCTCGATGTGGGCCAAGGCGATGTGGGGCTCCTACTGGAACTGGGATCCGCGTGAGACCTCGATCTTCTTCCTGTTGCTGGTCTACGGAGCGTATCTCGCGCTGCGAGCCTCGATCGACGATCCGGCGCGCCGGGCGCGACTGTCGGCGGTCTATTCCGCGATTGCGTTCGTCGCGGTACCCTTCCTGATCTTCGTGGTGCCGCGCATCTACTTCTCGCTGCATCCCGATCCGATCATCAATCCTCAGGGCAAGATCGACATGGACCCGCGCATCCGCACCACGTTCTTCGCGCTGCTCGCTGGCATGAGTGCGTTGTTCTTCTGGGTACTGAATCTGCGCGTGCGGACCGGCCGGCTCGAGACGCGAGCCACCGAAGCCGAGATCGCGCTCGAGGCGTCTTCCGGGAGGTCGCGTTGAATCCGAACTGGGTCGTGATGGGCGTCACCCTGCTGACCTGGGCGCTGTTGTTCTTCTACCTTTGGCGCCTGGATCGCCGCATCCGGGATCTGGAGAAGCGATGAACCTCAAACTGATCGTGGCACTCGTGCTGCTGGGTGGAGCGGTGACGGTCGGCGTCACCAGTTTCCGCAAGACCGTCACGCCCTACATCACGTTCGCCGAGGCGCGTCGCGCCAGCGGGCTCGTGCAGGTCAACGGCGTGCTGGCCGACAAGGCGTACGTGCTGAAGCCGGATGAGCAGTACCTGAGCTTCCGGTTGAGCGACGACAAGGGAGAGGTGCTGCCGGTCGAATACCGCGGCACCGTGCCCGGCAACTTCGACCAGGCGACTTCGATCGTCGCGATCGGCCGCTACGACGGCAAGGTCTTCAAGGCGGATCAGCTGCTGGTCAAATGCCCATCGAAGTACCAGGCCGAAGCGGACAAGGCGATGGCGAAGGGCGGTACTTCGTGAATCTCGGGCAGATCCTGAGCTGGATCTCGTTCCTCGCCTCGATCGTCGCGGGCCTCGGCTTCCTGGCTGCGGCCGGCGGGCGCGAAGGCGGCGGGAAGGTGGGACGCGTCGCCTTCCGGGTCCAGTGGTTCGCGCTGCTCGCATCGACTGCGTTCCTGTGGCTCATCCTCTTCAACCACCAGTTCCAGTTCCAGTACGTCGCGAACTACTCCTCGCGCTCGATGCCCTGGTACTACGTTTACGCGGCACTGTGGGGCGGGCAGGAGGGCACCTTCCTGCTGTGGGCGCTGATCACGGCGACGCTCGGACTGCTCATGATGCGCGGTCGCGGTCTGTTCGCGAACTCCACCATGTTGTTCCTCAATCTGCCGCTGGTGCTGCTGGGACTCGTGACGGCGATGCGCGGCCCGTTCCTGATGTGGCCGAACGGCGGAATGCCGCCGGATGGACAAGGCCTCAATCCGCTGCTGCAGGACCCGTGGATGACGATCCATCCGCCGGTGCTGTTCATCGGATTCTCGTCGCTGGTCGCGCCGTTCGCGATCGGCATGTCCGCGCTCGTCCATCGTGACTACGACGGCTGGGTGAAGCGGGTGTTGCCCTGGTGCGCCTTCAGCGCCGGGATCCTCGCGACCGGCTTCATCATGGGCGGCGTGTGGGCGTACAAGGTGCTGGGCTGGGGTGGTTACTGGGGTTGGGACCCGGTCGAGAACGGCTCGTTGATCCCCTGGCTCTGCAACATGGCGCTGCTGCACGGCCTGCTGGTCCAGCGCGCCACCGGCAGCCTGCGGCGCACCAACTTCTTCCTGGCCATCACCTCGTACGTGCTGGTGCTCTACGCCTCGTTCCTGACCCGCAGCGGTGTGCTGGCCGACTTCTCGGTGCATTCGTTCGCGAACCTGGGCCTGAGCGGTTTCCTGCTCTCGTTCCTGTTGATCGTGCTGGTGACCGGCTACGGCGCTTTGCTGTGGCGGATGCGCGACATCCCCAAGGCCAAGGAGCCGCTCGGAAGCTTCTCGCGCGAATCCATGATGTGGCTCGGTCAGCTGGTGTTCATGCTGATGACCGCGCTCATCACGGTCGGCATGAGCGCGCCGCTGCTCACGCGGCTGTGGGGCCCGCCTTCGAACGTGCAGACTTCGTACTACAACCTGGTCAACGCCCCGCTCGCGATTGCGCTCGGCCTGCTGCTGGGCTCGGCGCCGCTGATGCGCTGGCGCCATCAGGATCCGCGCGTATTCCTGAGTTCGGTGCTCCCGGCACTCGGCGTGGGCCTTGCGGTGGTGATCGCGGCACTGCTCATGAAGGTGCAGGACCTGGTGCCGCTCACGGTGCTGTTCGGCGCGGGATTCGCACTCGGTGCCAACGTGATCGTCACCGCGCGCGGATTTCGCAGCGGCTGGAAGCATGGCCTTCCGTATCTGGCCCACTCCGGCGTGGCGATCCTGCTGATCGGCGTGATCGCTTCGTCGAATTACGGCGCCTCGACGCAGGTTCAGCTCCCGCGTGGCCAGTCACGCAATGCGCTCGGCTACGCGCTCACCTATCAGGGCGTGCGGACCGGCGAGCGCGGCCAGGATCAGGTCGTGATCGCGGTTCAGGACCCGAGCGGCAACTACGAAGCGAGCCCCAAGCTCTACTGGAGCGAGTTCAATCAGGCCTACATGAAGAAGCCGCACATCCAGCGCCACCTGACGCACGACGTCTACATCTCGCCGCTCGAGATGGTCGGCCAGGAAGAGGCTTCGCGCGGTGTGTGGTTCCGAAAGGGCGAGAGCAAGAAAATCGGCGAAGTGCTGTGGACGTTCGTCGACTTCGATCGCCAGATGGGTGACGTGGTGCGGGTCGCTGCGCGCATGAGAGCCGAGATCGGTGGCCGCACCGTGCCGGTGCGCCCGATTCTCGAGATGAAGATGGGGGGAGACGGGGTGCCCAATCGAATTCCCGACTACCTTCCGGGCGGCGCCTCGGTGCAGATCCTGTCGGTCGATCCCAATACCGGGAGCGTTCAGCTCGAGCTACCCGGCATGGGACGCGGCGACGGGGGCGACGTGCTCGCGGTCGAGATCAGCACCAAGCCACTCATCAATCTGGTGTGGGCGGGAGCGATCGTGATGCTCGCGGCCACGTTCCTGAGCATGATCCGCCGCATCATCGATCAGCGTCGCTCGCAGGTGGCGGCAGCGAAGGCGTAGCCGCGGCGACCGCGCGCAGTCGTTCGCAGGATGGAATCACGAAGCGCGCCTGACCGGTGACGAGCAGGCCCTCGCGTCCCCAGCGTGACAGTACTCGGATCGCCGACTCGACCGTGGTGCCGACCAGCTCGGCGACTTCCTGGCGCGAGAGCCGCATCGGGATCGTCGTGCCGCCCTCGCCGCTCTCACCCATGCGCTCGGCGAGCGACAGGAACAGCTGTGCGATCCGCGCCTCGACCGGGTGACTGCGACTCTCGACCAGCTTTCGGGTGAGCGTCAGGTAGCGCCGGGTCATGTCGCTGATCAGCGTGCGCGACAATTCCGGATGACGTTCGACGAGGTCGAGGTAATCGCGCGCCGGCACGCGGAGCAGCGTGGTGGCTTCGAGCGCGATCGCCGTGGCGGGATAGCGCATTCGGTTGTGGACCGCCACCACGCCAACCGGTTCTCCGACGCCGAAGATCTCCAGGATCATGTCGGTGCCGCCGCCGTGTCGCACGATCTTGACGCGACCCTTGACGATCAGCGTGAGCGTCTCGGCCGCATCTCCGGTATTCCAGATCACGTCGCCGCGACCGTACTCGCGGAGCGTCGCGATCGCCTCGATCTGTCGACGCGCCTCCGCCGGCAGCGACCGCAACATCGGCATCGCCTGGATCGCAGCAGGAATGCGTTCGATTCGAAGGGCGGACATGGCGTGCGGGTCCCCGGGTCGGCGGCCGGATCGAAGGCCGGCGGACTGCGTCCGCATGGCGGCGAAACTGCGTGGCGAGCATGCCGCAAACGTGTCGAGCTCACCAGCTTGGGACTGTGCTAGGGTCGGGTCGCCCGCCACCCTTGAGAGCCGCGACCATCGTACGGGCGTATGACGGCCGTCATGTCGGTGGGAACTCATCTCGCCGATCCTGTCGGCATGTGCTCAAGACCTGCCGACCTTCGCGACCTCGACCCCTTCGCCCGATTCCGACGCGACCACGCGCGTGTGAGCTCCGAGATCGACGATCTGGAGCAGCGCCTGCTCGGCGGCGAGGCTGCAGTCGACGAGGGATTCCTGTGCGCCGCGCTCGCTCGGCTCGCGAGCGAATTCGCGACCCACATGGCCGCGGAGGACTTCGTGCTCTATCCCGCCCTGCACGCGGCGTTTCCGGCCGGGCGCGGCACGCTCGCGACGCTTCGGAACCATCATGCCGAGCTGCGCCTGATGCTCTCGACACTGTTCGAACGACTCGAAACGCCGAGCTCCGCGGCGCGAAATGAACAGATTCAGGTCGTACTGCGCGACTTCATCGATCTCCTGCGACTCCACATTCATTGCGAGGAGTCGACGGTGTTCGATGTCGCGTCGCGCGTGTTGTCGAACTCCGAGGTGGAGCGCATCGCGCGGGACATCGCGCCGCGCTTCGATTCGAATTCTGCCCGGGACTCCGAGCCCGGTCCATCGAAAGGAATTTCAACGTGAAGCGCCTGATCTCCCTCGTTCTTGTGTTGTTCGGCGGGCTGATGCTTTTGTGGATCGGCGGTTGCGCGTCCGGCGGAGGCGACGAAAAGATCGAAGGGCAGGAAGACGCCGTGCTCACGTTCGCGCCGAACGTTCCGCCTCCGATCACGCGACGTCACCCGACCAAGGTGATCGTAAAGCTCGAGACCCACGAGGTGATCGACCGGTTGGCCGACGGAGTCACCTATACGTTCTGGACGTTCGGCGGCAAGGTGCCGGGCAAGTTCATCCGGATCCGTGAAGGAGACCTGGTCGAATTCCACCTCAGCAACGATCCATCCAGCAAGATGCCGCACAACATCGACCTCCATGCGGTCACCGGTCCCGGCGGCGGTGCGGCCTCGTCGTTCACCGCGCCCGGCCACACCTCGACATTCTCGTTCAAGGCACTCAACCCCGGCTTATTCGTCTATCACTGCGCGACGGCGCCGGTCGGCATGCACATCGCCAACGGGATGACTGGACTCATTCTGGTCGAGCCCAAGACCGGCCTCCCGAAAGTCGACCGTGAGTACTACGTCCAGCAGTCCGAGTTCTACACCGCGGGGCGCAACGGCGACGCGGGCCTGCAGCCCTTCAGCATGGAGAAGGCGATCCGCGAGCAATCGGAGTACGTCGTGTTCAATGGCTCGGTCGGCGCGCTGACCGGCGACCACGCACTCACCGCGAGGGTCGGCGAGACGGTTCGCCTGTTCGTGGGCAACGGTGGACCGAACTACGTCTCGTCGTTCCACGTGATCGGGGAGATCTTCGATCGCGTGCTGGTGGAGGCGGGTACGCTCGAGAATCACAACGTTCAGACCACGCTCGTGCCGCCGGGCGGCGCGGCGATCGTGGAATTCAAGCTGCAGGTGCCGGGCACCGCGATCCTCGTGGATCACGCAATCTTCCGTGCCTTCAATCAGGGCGCGCTCGGAATGCTCAAGGTCGACGGTGCGGAGGACAAGGTTGTCTACTCGGGCAAGCAGAGCGATGAGGTCTATCGCCCGGAAGGTGGCACGATTCAGTCCGTCGGAGTTGCGGCGCCGACGCTCGAGCCCGCGCACGACAAGGACGATCGCATCGAGCGGGGCAAGGTGGTGTTCAGTTCGATCTGCGCCGCCTGTCATCAGCCGAACGGCGCCGGAATCGCAGGGTCGTTCCCACCGGTGGCGAGCTCCGACTATCTGAACGCCGACCCGGCGCGCGCGATCGGCATCGTCGTCAACGGCCACACCGGACCGATCAAGGTCAACGGCGTCGAATACAACTCGACCATGCCGGCGCTCGGCCTGACCGACGAGGACGTCGCCAACGTGCTCACCTACACCTACAGTCAGTGGAACAATTCCGGCCACGAGGTGAAGCCGGCGGAGGTTGCTTCTGTGAGAGCCCGCAGCGCGGTCAAGAAATGAGCGACGCTCGAAGTCGCGGGTCACGGGCGCTCGCCGCCCTGGCGTTCGCGGCGGGGCTCGCGGCTGCCGCACCCGCGAGTGCCCAGTGGTCGGTCTCGGCGAACGACGGCAAGTCGGTGCTCAGCCTCGGATTCCTGGCGCAGATGCAGATCGAGGCGCTGAAGGCGGCGGGGTCCGATGAGTACGCGCAGAATCTCTTTGTTCGCAGGGCGCGGCTGATTCTCGGCGGGCGGGTCGATGCCCGCACCTCGTTCTTTCTGGACACCGACGTGCCGAACCTCGGCAAGGGGCAGACGACCGGAGCTAAGGTATCGAACACGATGGTGCTCCAGGACCTGGTGATCACGCAGGCAATCGGTCGCGAGTTCAAAGTGGATGCAGGCATGCTGATGGTGCCGGTCTCTCACAACGCGCAGCAGTCGGTGGCGTCCGCGACTCCGATCGACTACGGCCCCTACAGCTTCCTGCAGTCCGACGCGACCGATTCGCGGGTCAATCGCGACTACGGGGTGGACGGTCGCGCCTACCTGGCCGGTCAGCACGCGGAACTGCGCGCCGGCGTCTATCAGGGCGCCCGCGGCGGCCGTTCCATCGGCGCGTTCCGCACCACGCTCCGCGCGGTCTACTACCCGTTCGAAGCGGATACCGGCTTCTTCTACTCGGGCACCGGATTCGGCAAGAAGCGAATCGTGGCGCTCGGCGGCAGCTTCGACACGCAACAGTCGTACGAGTCGTGGGCTGGCGACCTCTACGTGGACTGGCCGGTGGCCGGCGACTGCGTCAATCTGCAGGTCGACTACATGCGCTGCGATGGGCGCCAGAGCTTTGTCGCGCTGCCGAGGCAGGACGCGTTGTTGCTGGAGGTCGGCTACTTCTTCCACCAGGCGCACCTCACGCCATTCGTCCAGTTTGCGACGCGAGACTTCAACGATCCGGCGCTCGCCGACGAATCGAAGCTTCAGGGAGGGCTCGCGGTGTGGGGCAATGGACACCGGCACAACCTGAAGCTCGGCGTCGCGAAACTCACCCGGCACGCCGCATCGGACGGTCTTCAGTACCTGGCGCAATGGCAAGTGCTCGCATTCTGACCCTCGCGCTAGCGATGCTCGCGATGCCCGGGCTGGGAAGCGGAGCGGCTCGCGAGTCCTTGCTGGTGCGGATTCCCGCCGGGCACTACGAGCCGCTCTACCGGCGGCCTTCGCGCGACGGCCTCCCGACTTCGCGCGTGGCGGTTCCGGCTTTCTGGCTGGCGTCCCACGCGGTGACGAACTCCGAGTACCTGGCGTTCGTGCGGGAACATCCCGAATGGCGCCGGTCGAATGCGCGTCGACTGTTCGTGGACGAGAGCTATCTGCGTCACTGGCGAAGCGATCTCGACTTCGGTGATTCGACGCTCGCCGAGAGTCCGGTGGTCAACGTCTCTTGGTTCGCGGCTCGTGCCTATTGCGCGGCGCATGGCCATCAACTCCCCACGGTGGATCAATGGGAATACGCGGGCGCCGCGAGCGAACGCAGCACGAATGCGATGCGTGACACGCTCTTTCAGGACCGCCTGCGGGCGTGGTACTCGCGGCCCACCCCCGAGCGACTCGCTCACGTCCGTTCCACGTTTCGAAATGTCTACGGTGTCTGGGACATGCACGGGTTGATCTGGGAATGGACGAGCGATTTCTCCTCGGCGCTGGTGAATGGTGAATCGCGAGCGGACGAGGCGCTCGATCGCTCTCTCTACTGCGGAAGTGGAGCCGCGAACGCGGCCGACTTCCGCGACTACGCCGCGTTCATGCGGTTCGCTTTCCGCAGCAGCCTGTCGGCGCGGTATTGCGTCGCCAATCTCGGATTCCGCGAAGCGGCGACGTTGCCGCGAAGCGATTCCGAGCCCGCGGGCGGCCGACCATGAACTGCGCGGTTCGCAGCCTGGCTCGTCGCGCGACACTCGGTCTGCTCATGGGACTCCTGATTGCGATGACCGGGTGCGGGAGCCGACCCTCCGCCGAGCGTTTCGCCGCGACGCACGAGTCCACCCTCGAGCCTCTGCCGGTCGGGCTGGTCGCGGGAGAGTCGCTCGATGCATTCGACTCGACGTTTGTGGACCAGTCCGGCCGCGCGGTGACGCTCGCGAGCTATCACGGCCGCCCGATGGTGCTCGCCATGGTCTATACCCATTGCACCTCCGCCTGCCCGTTGTTGCTGACCAGCCTGCGCCGCTTCGAGCAGGAGCTACCCTCCGCGCAGCGCGCGAACACGTGGTTCGTGCTCGTCACCCTCGACCCGGAACATGACCCGCCCGACACCCTGCGAGCGTTTGCGAACGCGCGCGGTCTGGATGCGAGCCGCTGGCGGCTGCTCACCGGGGGGCGTGAGGCGACCATCGAGCTTGCGGCGATCCTCGGCGTCAAGGTGCGCGACGACGGAAACGGCGCGCTCGCGCACTCGAGCAATGTCTATCTGCTCGACGACCGGGGCGTGATTCGCCATGCGCTGGTCGGCCTCGGCGCGGATCCCGCGGAGCTCGTCGCGGCGCGGACTGCGCTGCGGTGATCGTCGCGTCGGACGCTCAGGCGCCACTCGGGACGCTACACGGCACCGCGACCGAGTGGCCTGACCCCTACCGCATTCTGTTTCCACTCGGAATCGCGTTCGCGATTGCCGGGGTCGCCCCATGGATCCGATTTGGCGCGGAAGCCATACCGTCGGCGGGGTCGCTGCACATGGCGCTCATGATCGAGGGCTTCGAGCAGTCGTTCGTGCTCGGCTTTCTCCTCACCGCGCTGCCCGCGTTCACGCGCGGGGCTCGATGCGCCCGCTGGGAGCTGGCCATGGGCGCGCTCCTGCTCGCGGCCTTCGCGCTCTTCGCGTTCACGGGTCCCGGCTGGGCGGCCGAACTCGCTTACGCAGCTTCGGTCGCGCTGATCGGCTGGGCGCTCACCAGTCGCATCGTCCGGGTGCGGCGGTTGCCTCCGGAAGAGTTCCTATTCGTGGGAGTCGGGCTGTTGCTCGGCCTGTGTGGCGCCGCGGTGATGATCGCGAGTCAACGGCTCGGCTGGGCGCCGACCTCTCCGCGCCTCGGCGAACGACTGCACTCGCTCGGCATGACGCTCTCGATCGTGCTGGGTGTGGGTGGGTTGCTGGTGCCGACCTTTTCGGGCATTCGCGAGCCGCTGCGCGTTCCGGGTATCGCAGGGGCGCACGAGCGCGACGGTCGCCGCCGGCTCTACGTGCCGGTCGCACTCGCGCTCATCGGCGCCTTCGCACTCGAGGCGATCGGGCTCGCCCGGACCGGAGCGTTCGTGCGAGCCGTGGCTGCAAGCGTGCTGCTGCTCCTCGTCTGGAAGCTCTGGCGTCGTCCGCAGATCAAGGGGCCCGTGCCGATCAGCCTGTGGGCATCCGGTTGGATCTTGCTGCTCGGATTGTGGTTCGCGGCGCTGTGGCCGAGCCTGACGCTCGCGGCCTACCACATCGTATTCGTGGGCGGATTCGGGTTCCTCACGATCGGAATCGGAACTCGCGTCACCGTGGCTCACGGAAAGCATCCGCTCTCCGCGGAGCCTCGGCTCATGACACCGCTCGTCTTCGCTGCGATGGTGCTTGCTCTCGTGGTGCGCGTCGCGGCCGAGCTCATGCTTCATCCGGTGAATCTTCTGCGATCGGCGAGCGCCGTCCTGTGGATGCTCGCGTGGGCGCTATGGGCGAGCCGGGCGCTCCCGCGCATGCTGAAACTCGCCCATCGACCCCAGGTTGCGCCTCGAGTCCAGGTCTGAAGCGCCCGGACCCCGCGGCCGATAACCGACGCATGATTCTCTCGGATCGATCGAAAGGGGACGGGCCTCCGCGACCGAAATCGCGGAGCGGCGCGGGCGAACCTCCCATCACTCCCAGGGCCAACTGCCCCGGTTGTGGGCGCCCGCAGGCCATGCTGCGCGCGGCTCAGTGCGTCTATTGCGGTCAGCGACTGGAACCGAAGATCGCCCCGGTCTCGGCGGGCAACATCTTTGCGCCGCCGGACTCCGCCATTCCCGCGGATATTCTGATGGCACTCGAGCCGGGCTCTCGCCCGAGCGGATCGAAGAAGCTCTGGGTGCTGCGGATCGGTACCGCGCTCGCGGTGCTCTCGCTGCTGATGATCGTGGTCGCGTTGTTTGGGGCGAAGAAGTAGAGAGAGCTTGTCAGCTGCACGGATGTGCACTAACATTCGAGCGGTGCCTCCGATGCCCAGCTCTCCATTCCATCCGCGATTCTCTGTCGCACTCGGCGATGGCCCTCCTGAGTCTCGCGTGCGAAGGCACGCTCGTCAGGCGAGCTGCGCGTGATCCTGCTCGTCGACATGGATGCCTTCTTCGCCTCGGTCGAGCAGGCGCACCAGCCGCATCTGCGGGGTCTGCCGGTAATCGTGTGCGGCGATCCCCAGCGCCGCGGAGTCGTGACCGCTGCTTCTTACGAAGCGCGGCCGTTCGGGGTCCGCGCCGGTATGCCGCTCGGTGAAGCGCGCCGCTTGTGCCCTCAGGCGCAATACATCGAGGGCAATCCCTCCAAGTATGTGGCGCTCTCGCTCAAGCTATTGCAGTTCTACCTGACCCACACGCCTGACGTGGAGCCGTTCAGCGTCGACGAAGCGTTCCTGCGAGTCGGCGGCTCGGGCATCACGCTCGAAGGCGCTCGCGAAATCGCGTCGCGGATCCAGAGCGGTATTCGCGAACGATTCGGGCTCTCGGCTTCGATCGGCATCGGACCGAACAAACTGGTCGCCAAGATGGCTTCGGGAGTTTCCAAGCCGAGCGGGCTCACGGCCTTCGACGAGGCTGCGTTTCGAGCGCATTTCGGGCCGCTGCCCGCGCGCGAGATGTGGGGGATCGGGCCGCAGCTCGAGGAACGCCTCACCGCGCTCGGAATCCGCACCGTCTGCGAGCTCGCTGCGGCCGACTCGGATCGGCTTCGCGGCGCCTTCGGGGTGATCGGTCCGCAATTGAAGGAAGCCGCGAACGGTCGCGACGACACTCCGCTGGTGCCGTATCACGAAGGCGTGGATCCCAAATCGATGGGCCATGAAGTGACGCTCGCCGAGGACTCGGAAGATCCCGCGTTCATCGAGGGCACGTTGTTGCGGCTCTCGGATCAGGTCGGACGACGACTGAGAGGCGAGGGTTTCGTGGGACGCACGGTGGCGGTCAAGCTGCGCGACCACGCATTTCGCACACGCATCCGTCAGCGGGTACTGGCCACCGCGACCGATGACCACTCGCAGGTGTTCGAAGTGGCGCGCGCTCTGTGGGGCGAGCTGTGGCGCGGCGAACGCGTTCGGCTGATCGGTGTTTCTTTGACCCAGCTGTCGAAGCGCTCCGAGGCCGGCCAGCTCGAGATGTTCACCGGCGACACTCGCGCCCAGAAGTTGCGAGAGGCACTCGATCGAGTGCGCGACAAACTCGGTGAGGCGAGTGTGGTTCCGGCCGGAACGCTGGCACACCGTTCGCGCTCGACACACGTGCCGTTCGGCGCGCTGAAGCGTCGCGATCCGGGCTCTCGTCCACGCGACTCCGACTCGGGGAGGAGCGAGTGAGTGAGGTGCGCGTGGATACGGCGCGCGCTCCGCGCACTCAGCGCGCCCAAATCCTGGTCGGCACTTCGGGCTATTCGTTCCCCGACTGGCCGGGCCGTTTCTACCCGGAGGGCATGAAGTCGGGAGACTTCCTCGAGTTCTACGCGCGCCACTTCCCGGCCGTCGAGGTGAACTCAACCTACTACCGCATCCCGCCGCCCCGCACGCTCGAGCGCATGGCTGCGAAGACGCCGCCGGAATTTCGCTTCGTGGTCAAGCTGCACGGCAGCATGACGCACGAACACTCCCTTGGCGCCGATGCGGTCGCGAGCTTTCGCGCCATGCTCGAACCCTTGAAGCAGACGGGCAAGTTCGATGGCCTGCTGGCTCAGTTCCCCTATGGCTTTCATCGCACCCCGGCGAATCGCCTGCACCTTGCGGCGGTGCGTGATGCCTTCGCCGATGAGCCGCTGTTCGTCGAGTTCCGACACGATTCGTGGCTCGCGCCCGAAGTGGTTCCAGCGCTGCGCGAGCGTCGCATCGGATGGTGTGCGGTCGACGAACCGGCGCTTCCTCACTTGCTGCCGCCAGTCACGCACCTGACGAGCGAGGACGCCTACGTGCGCTTTCACGGGCGCAACGCCGCGACCTGGTATGGCGGCGGGGGCGAGCGTTATGACTGGGACTACCAGGTCTCCGAGCTCACCGACTGGGTGAAGAAGATCGGCGAACTGGCGGATCAGGCGCGTCGCGTCTACCTGTTCTTCAACAACTGCCACGCCGGGCAGGCGGCCCGCAGCGCAAAGCTGATGCAGGAGCTGCTGAGGCAAGAGGGGCTCACGGTGTGAGGCCGCGCGCCGGTTACCGCCGGCGCACCTTGTCCTTGAGTCCGGGCTTGACGCGCACCGTGGCTTCGGAGGTCGTAATGATCAGCTCGCCGGTCGCCGGATCGCGTGACACCACCACGTTCGCCACGCCACGCACCTCGACATCCGCATCGCCGACCGAGCCGCTGTAGCGCAGGCGTTGATCACCCGAGAGTGCTTCCGGGGCGCGTGAGTCGTCCATCACCTGATCGAGCTGCTGCATCACGCGATTCACGTCGCGCATCGCGCGTTCCGAATCGAACGACTTGGACGATGTCTCGAGTTCGGCACGGCGCCGGTCGAGATCCTCGCGCAGTCGCGCGACCGAGGTGGCGTAACGACCCAGCGCATCGGGGCGCCGCCGCGCAGTCGAACGCGCCACGCGCTGCTGGCCGTCGCGCACGTAGGTCCAGCGCACCGTCTGGCCCGGCTTCACACCGCCGAAGTGCTTCTGGCCTTCGGGCGTGACGAGCGAGAGCCCGTCGATCTTGAACAGCCTGTCGCCTCGCTGCAGGCCGGCCTGCATGGCAGGGCCCTCGGGGTCGACCGAGTAGATCACCGGATACTCGCGAGTGCGCCACACGATCAGCGAGTCCTGAATCGCGAGCCCGCACTCACCGCAGTCGAGTCCCACGCCGAACCAGCCACGCTGTGCGAGACGCTCGGCGTCGCGGCGAGACATGAGGCGCAGATCCGCGCTGCGCGCCGAAGGCGGCGGGGGCGCCTCGGGAGCGTCGCGAGGGGAGCGCGGCGCGCGCGGTGCGACCGGGGTGGCCGGCGAG
>JABFRW010000094.1 GCA_013140805.1 Candidatus Eisenbacteria bacterium | reverse complement strand
ATCAGGGACCACTCGCGATCGGCGACAGCTTGAGGTTCACCCTCACGGTCGGTGTTGGACCGGCGGCAGTACCTCAGGTGATCAACGCCGCGACCGTCAGCACGCCCGGCGATGACAACCCGACCAACGACCGCGACGTGGATCCGACCGGCGTTCCGACCCCCGGTCAACTCGTAATCGAGAAAGAGGCCTCGCCGAGCATTGCCGAGGTCGGCGACGTCGTGACGTATACGGTGAAGATTCGCAATGTCGGCCAGACCACGCTTGAGAACGTGCGCGTCACCGATCAGATTCCGCCGGGGATGCGCTATGTGCGCGGTTCGACGCGACTGGACGGGGTGCGGCAACGCGATCCCGAGGGCGCCAACACGCTTCAACTCACGTTCCCGATCGGTACGGTGGTCCCGGAACAGGTGCGTACGCTTCTTTACCGTCTCGAGATTCGATCCGGCATCGCCTTCGGCACCGCCAGAAACATTGCCCAGGCCAGCACGCCCGGAGACTCGACGACGGTTCCAGTCGTCCCAGGCATCGTCTCGAACGTTGCAGACGCCGACGTCAAGATCACGGGTGGACCCTTCAGCGACGAAGGCATCATCGTCGGAAAGGTCTTCCTCGACTGCGACTGCGACTCGAACGGTGTGCAGGGTCCCGAGGAACTCGGCATTCCGGGAGTGCGGCTCTATCTCGAGGACGGCACCTCTTCAGTGACGGACGCAGAGGGCAAATACTCCTTCGAACATGTGCGTCCGCGGCTCCATGTCCTGCGCGCCGATCCGACGACACTTCCGGCCCATGCGACGCTCAAACCCCTGGCCAATCGCAATGCACTCGATGGAGAGAGCCGATTCGTCGATCTGCGAAAGGGAGAACTCCATCGCGCGGACTTCAGTCCGCAGGGCTGCGGCCCCAACTTGCTGGCCGAGGTCAAGGCTCGTCGCCGCGCCGGCGAAGTCTCGGGTCCGTTCGTCGAGGGCCTCGCCCCGTCAGCTTCGACCGACGCGCCGGAAGGCATCGGCAAGGCGCTTTGGTTGACGGTCTCAGCCTCCGCGGTTCCAGCCGACGGCACCTCCGAGCTTCCCGTCAGGATCGCGCGCCGGCCGGCCTCCGGCTCGGTTCTCGTCACGCTCGAGAGCTCAGTCGGGACCTGGATGGTGCCGGATGAAGATCCGGCGTTGCCCGGAACGCAGGTTGCGATGAGCGGCAGCTCGATGACGGTGATGCTGAGGGCATCACAGTCGCCGGCAGACGGAAGGCTTCGGGCGACGATCGATGGCGCGGAATCGTCCCTCCCCGTCCGCTTCGTCCCGAACCTGCGATCGCTCCTCATGGCAGGACTCCTCGAGGGTCGCATCGACTGGCGCCGCCTGAAGACCGCCGAGCTCTGCAGCGGACACCGCGACGACTTCGAGGATGCGCTTCGCGATGCTTCCTTCGACGACGACGACGGTCGCACCTTCGGAGGCGCTCGCGGTGCGCTGTTCGCCAAGGGCGACATCGGCCGGGATTTCCTGCTGACACTTCGCTACGACTCGGAACGCGATCCCGACAAGCGTCGCTTCCGTGACATTCGACCCTTCGAGGGCTATGACGTCTTCGGTGATGCCTCGGTGCACGACTTCGCCGCCCAGTCTTCGAGCCGGCTCTACGCGCGACTGGATCGCGGGTCCTCGTACGTGATGTTCGGCGACTTCGTCACGCCTGCCGCGGACGCGCGTCAGCTCGGCGCATTCACACGCACCCTGAATGGTGGCGTCGGGCACATCGGGGGACGTCTCGCCCAACTGACCGCCTACGGCACTCAGGCACGAGAGCATCAGGTGATCGACGAGATTGCGGCACGTGGCGTGTCGGGACCGTATGCCCTGTCCCGCTCCGACGGCGTGCTCGGCACCGAGGTCGTCGAGGTTCTGGTACGCGATCGCAATCAACCCTCGAGAGTGCTCCGTCGGGAACCCCGCATGCGCTTCGCGGACTACACGCTCGAACCGTTCTCCGGTCGCCTGCTCTTCCGTCAGCCGGTGCCGAGTGTGGATTCGGAACTCAATCCCGTGTCGATTCGAGTCATCTATGAAATCGAAGGCAACGGTGACGGCTACGGCGTCTACGGTGGCGAGCTGACGCTCACCCCGTCGCCGCGACTGACTCTCGGCCTCGCCGCCTCGCGCGATGAGGACCCGAGCGCGTCCAACGGCCTCTCGAGCGTCAATGCGACGCTCTTGCCCTGGAGCGGAGTGACGCTTGGCGCCGAGTTCGCACACAGCGATTCGGGAGGCGCGCTGTTCGACGGGGACCGCAAGTCCGATGCATGGCGCGGCGATGCTCGCTTCGAACGCGGCGGCTTCCTTGCGCGAACCTACGGGCAACGAGTGGACGGCGGCTTCGATGCCGCTTCCTCTGGCATTCTGCCGGGTCGGCAGGAGCTGGGTGCTGACGCGCGCTATCAGCTGGGAGCCGCTTCGATGTTCGCGCGCTACCTGCGCACCGAGGACCTGGTGGCCGACGGTCATCGTGACGGCGCCGAACTTGGGCTCGGCAGACGTTTCGGCGCGTGGAGCGCGGAGGCTGCCTACCGCTGGGCCGAGGAGACCGCCACCCCCGCCACGCCCGGAAGCGTCGGTACGACACCGAACGACTTCTCATCGGTTCGTGGGCGACTGTCGGCTGATCTGCCGCTCGCCAGGCGGTCGTCGGCGTTCGGCGAGTACGAAGTCAGCCTCGATGACGCAAACGCTGACCGCTGGGCGTTGGGCGCCGACACGCAGGTCGCACCTCGGACGCGCCTCTACGCTCGTCACGAGAGTATCGACGCATTCGCCGGGCCCTTCGCCCTCAATGATCAACAGAACCGTGCAACCACGCTGGTCGGCATCGCCAGCGACGAACTGCGGGACGGCTATCTGTTCACCGAGTACCGTGCACGCGATGCCTTCGCGGGACGTGAGACTCAGGCCGCCATGGGTGTTCGCAATCGGTGGCTGGTCTCGCCCGGCACGCGGGTCGACGGGTCCATCGAGCACATCGAGACGATTCGCGGTGGATCGGGCAGCGCAACCTCGGTGACGAGCGGACTCGAATACACGCACGATCCGTCGTGGAAGGGCACGGCGCGGCTCGAGTTCCGCACGGAGTCGAATCGCGAACAGTGGCTCGGTAGCCTCGGTGCCGCGCGCAAGCTCGCGAGAGACTGGACCGGTCTCGCACGTAGCACGTGGTTCCTGGCCCCGGATGAGGATCGTGCCGAAGGTCGTTCGCAGTTCGGAATCGCCTGGAGACAGACCGATCGCAATCAGTGGGATGCGCTGGCCCGCTACGAGCATCGATTCGACAAGGATGCGGGCGATGATCCGTTCGAACGCAGCGTGCACATTCTGGCGTCCGATCTGAACTGGCATCCGATGCGAGCCTGGACACTCAGTGGCAAGGCGGCCGCGAAGTGGCTCACCGATGAGCGCGAGAGCCTGACGATTCGCACCGACGCTCAACTCTTCTCGGCGCGCGCGACCGTCGACCTGACGCCGCGCTTCGACCTCGGCCTCATCGGCCGCGGACTCTACAGTGATCACTTCGACGCCAGTCAGACCGGCCTCGGCGTCGAGTTGGGCGCGATCCTGGTTCGCAACCTGCGACTCGGTGTCGGTTACAACGTGATGGGCTTCAGCGATGCCGACCTCGGCGGCGGAGACCGCACCGATCGGGGTCCGTACGTGCGCTTCGGCTTCAAGTTCGACGAGGGGCTGTTCGGCCGCCGAACTTCCCCCCCGACCAGTGCAGGGGCAGTCCCGCCCACCGCCGTGACAGATGCGGCTCGCGTGAGGGAGTCGTCTCCGGCCGAGCCCGGACCCGACGCACTCACCCCGCTTCGGCAGCGCACCACCGACGAGGTGATCGCGCGCGATCTCGCGCAGATCGACGCGTGGCAGAACCGACTCGACGGGCTCTCCGGCCGCGCCCGTGACCCGTGGCGTGCCGCCGCGGCACGGAGCTGGCTCGACATTGCCGAGATCGAATACACCGACAACGACGAGACGGGCTTTGCAGAGAGTTCATTCGAGCTCGGCCGTTCGCTGGTTTCGAAGATCGCGACCGGCGCAAGTCCCGCGACTTCGGCCAACGTACCCGAGGCGAAGGTGCTCAACGGGTCCAAAGCGCTTCGCGAGGATTTGTGGAAGCAGCTCGATCGCATGAAGCGCGATCCCAACTTCCTCACGGCCGCCGACGAGCTGGCGCGCCTCGAGACCGAACTGGCGTGGGCGGGCAACGAGCAGGTCAATCAGGGTGAATGCGAGACCGTGCCTCACCTCAAGGAGGCCGAGGATCTGGCGAAGCGGGCTGCGGACAAGCTGGCCGCCCTACCGCCGACGCCGGCCGTCACGCCTCCCGCGGCGCCCGTCGCTCCTCGACTTCCGGAGCCGGGATTGCGGGTTCCGAGCAATGTTCACTTCGCGTTCGACGAGTGTGATCTCAATGCCGAAGCGAGGAAGGTGCTCGCCAGGATCTCGTCGGTGCTCAAGCTTTACCCGGACGCTCGCATCGAGTTGATCGGACACACCGACGCGCGCGGAACCGACGCCTACAACGAGGGGCTCTCGCGGTGTCGCATCTGTGCAGTCGCAACCTATCTGCTGAACGAGGGAATCGATGACTCGCGCATCGTCCGCACGCCTCGCGGCGAGTCGGAGTTGCTGACTCCCGAGCGATCGCGGTACGCACACGCTCGCAATCGGCGCGTCGAGACGCGGTTCCTCGATTCCGAAGGACGCCCCATCGCGATGGATCCGCAGGAGGCGGACTTGCAGATCGAACCCATTGGCCCGCCTCGGCGGCCTCGGCGTCCCGCGGCGCAGACATTCCCGCAGTCTCGAGTGCTCGACTGTTCCAACTGATCAAGCCTCGCCCTTCGCTCGCGCGATCGTAGGGGGCAACACCAGCGGGCCCTCGCGCAAGTGCGCGGGGGCCCGGCTCATTCCGCGCGCGGCGGTGTTCTCGAACTGGACACGCATCGGCCAATCCCGTTATCTCCCACGGTTGACTCCATGAGCCTCCCGGTGCCCGGCTCCGCGCACAACCGTCGACGGAATCCCAAACGCCATGTCGGATAAGACACTCGCTACGCCAATGGACGCTCCTGCCGAGCGCGAGGACTTCATTCGCGAAATCGTGAAGGGCGATCTCGCGTCGGGGCGGGTTCGCGGCGTGGTCACGCGCTTCCCTCCCGAACCGAATGGTTACCTTCACGTCGGACATGCCAAGGCGATCTGTCTGAACTTTGGAGTCGCCCGTCAGTTCGGCGGCGTCTGCAACCTGCGAATGGACGATACAAATCCCGCCAAGGAAGACTTCGAGTACGAGGCAGCGATCCTCGCGGACGTGCGGTGGTTGATCGCAGGCTGGGCCGATGGATGCCTCGGTCTCAAAGCAGCGGGGTCGACCCCTACCCACTCACGCACGGACGGACGGGATGACTATCAACTCGTCGCGGCGCCCGCCGGCGCGGCGACTGACGCACCGCTGGAATCGTTTCGCGCCTCCGACTACTTCGCCGCGCTGCATGCCCTGGCAGTTCGCCTGATCGAGAACGGGCACGCCTTCGTCTGTGATCACTCCGCCGAAGAGGTCGATCAAATGCGTGGGGCGCCGGGCGCCCCGGGGCAGCCGAGCCTCTACCGCAATCGTTCGATCGAGGAGTGTCTCGATCTCTTTCGTCGCATGGTCTCTGGCGAGTTCGCCGACGGGTCCCGGACGCTCCGAGCGCGTATCGACATGGAGTCACCGAACGTCTGGTTGCGCGATCCGGTGCTGTATCGGATTCGTCACCTCGCGCACCACCACACCGGCGACCGCTGGTGTGTCTATCCGTTGTACGACTTCGCGCACGGACTCTCGGACTACATCGAGGGCATCACACACAGCATCTGCACGCTGGAATTCGTACCTCATCGTCCGTTGTACGACTGGCTGCTGGAATCACTCGATCTGCCACGACCGGTCCCGCACCAGTACGAGTTCGCCCGCCTCAACCTCACCCACACGCTCATGAGCAAGCGCAAGCTACTGCGCCTCGTGAACGAAGGTCACGTCCGCGGATGGGATGACCCCCGCATGCCGACCATCGCCGGCATGCGGCGGCGTGGATACCCGGCTTCAGCCCTGCGCGACTTTGCCGAACGCATCGGCATTGCCCGGCGAGAGAATCGCGTCGAACTCGCGCTTCTCGAACACTGCGTTCGCGAGGAGCTGAATCGCCGCGCCCTGCGTCGGATGGCGGTCTTGAGGCCGCTCAGGGTGGTGGTCGAGAACTACCCCGAAGGCCTGGTCGAACACTTCCCGATCGGCAACAACCCGGAAGACCCCGCGGCGGGTATGCGCGACGTGGCATTCTCTCGCGAGTTGTGGATCGAGCACGACGACTTCCGCGAGATTCCGCCACCCAAGTACTTTCGGCTGAGCCCGGGGGCTGAAGTGCGATTGCGCGGCGCGTATTTCGTGCGGTGTACGTCGGTCATCAAGGATCCCGGTTCCGGCGAGGTGATCGAGATCCGTGTCGCTTTCGACCCGGAGTCTCGAGGCGGCAACGCGGCGGACGGGCGCAAGGTGAAGGCCACGATTCATTGGGTCTCGGCCGAACATGCGGTCGATGCAGAAGTGCGCCTCTACGACACGCTCTTCACGCGCGAGAATCCCGAGGATCTCGCCGACGGGGAAGACTTCGTGGCAGATCTCAATCCGGCCTCGCTCGAAGTGCTGGCCCACTGCAAGCTTGAGGCCGCCCTCGCGGTCGCCTCGCCAGGGGAGTGTGTTCAGTTCGAGCGTGTCGGCTATTTCGTCCCCGACCTTGCGGAATGGAGTCACGAGCGGCCGATTTTCAACCGCACGGTCACGCTGAAGGACGCGTGGGCGCGGATCGAAAAGAAGGCGGGAGCGGGAAACTGATGTTTCAGGCGCGATGGAAACCGGTTACTTGACCTCTTCGAGAACCATCAGGGAACCGCAAAGGAACCTCGCGACACCTTCCCCTCGCGTCGTGTTGTGTGGATACTCGTTGCACGAAGCCGATCCGGAAGGTCCCGGGTCGTCACGTCGGCCGCCGGCTCTCTCCACCCCGTTCGGTGTCCGTTCGCTTCGCATCCAAGGCTGACCGATCTCCTCAACCCCACGACGGTCGGTAGATGCACGACTTCGCCATCGCGACGATTCATCGCGGCGGCGTTCAGCCAAGGAGCTATCTCATGTCCCAGCCGGTTCGAATCGCCGTCGTGGCTCTGTTCGTTGCCCTGCTCGGCGCCACGTTTGTGCTTTATCAGAAGTATCAGCAGACGTCCGCAAACTACGCCACGCTCCAGGCCACCGAAGCCGAGGCGCAGAACCGCTACACCCAGTCCATCAATGCGATCGCCGAGATCCAGGACAGCCTGGGCGCGATTGCGTTCGGGCATGGGGGAACTCTCAACCCCGCCGAGCTTCAAGGGGAAACACACCTGACGCAGACGCAGGGCAACGAGATCCTCGGGCGCATCGCGGTGCTGAAGGCCGGGATCGATCGCGCCAAGACGCGGATCTCGGACCTCGAAGCGGGCATGAAGAAGAGTGGAGTCCGAATCGTCGGCATGCAGCGCATGGTCGACGGACTCAAGCGGTCCGTGGTCGAGAAGGAAGAACTGGTGGCGTCGCTGACATCGCGGGTGACCGAGCTTCAGACGCAGGTCACCGGACTCCAGACCACGGTCGCTCAGGACCAGACGGTGATTGCCGAGCAGACCCAGGCGATCGAAGACAAGCGTCGCGAGATCGGGACGGTCTACTACCTCATCGGCAATCGGAAGGACCTCACGACTTCCGGCGTCGTTGCGTCGACCGGCGGTGTGCTCGGCCTCGGCAAGACGCTCAAGCCGTCGGGCGAGGTCAACGAGACCCTTTTCACTCCGATCGACACCGATCAGCAGACGGTGATTCAGATTCCAGCGGCAAAGGTCCAGGTGCTGAGCGCCCAGCCGGTCGGCAGCTACGAGCTGCTGACGGTCGGCAACCAGACCGAGCTGCGGATCAAGGATCCGTCGGCATTCCGAAAGGTCAAACACGTCGTGATTCTCACGACGTAGGGTTCACGCGGTAACGGATGCACGCGGCGGGGCGCTCGGACTCAGGGGCGCCCCGCTCGTTGCGACTGGCCCACGCTCACGGCGCGAACCGCCGCTCAAGCGCCGATCGGCGTGATCGCGAACTTTCGAACCCGGCCCGATTCGATCAACACGGTCAATCGCTGCCCAGCCTCGGCTCCGATGGAATCGAGCAACCACACTCGACCCTCGACTTCGACCGGCCGATGCGTGCGCCTGCGATTGAGCGCAATGGAGTAGCGCTCGAGAAACCCTGGCGAGCCGAGGACCCGATCGAGTTCATCGACGGTCATCCCGGGGTGCACGCGCGTCCCCGCAAGAGCGTCGGTGGTGGGAAGCTGCGACGGATCTGGAAATTGAGCGGTGAGCGAACGCAGCTTCCCGTCGAAGAAGCGTCCCGTGACGTGCGCACCGCCCTCGAGTCGCCACTCGAGCGCTTCGTGTAGACGCTGGCCCGGCTTTCCGCTCGGTCGAAATGGTTCCGACTCGAGCATCCGTCGAATCTCACTGGCGTCCGCATCGGTCGCCGCGGCACTCGCAAGGACGATGCGCTGCCCATTGCTCGTGCAGCTGCAGACCAGGAGCATCAGGACGAGCGTCAGTCCCGGCCAGATTCGATGTCGGATGCGCATGCGACTCCCGTTTACAGCCGTTTGGTGATTGCGTTGGTTGGGCTCCATGGTTTTCGGCCGCTCGTGGCCAATTCCTCAGCGGAAAGTCTGCACCCGGATCGCACCGCGGGGCTGTGGCAAGATGCAGTCATGGACACTTCATCGACTCGTCCGATCGAAGCATCGAGCGTCGCCGCCTTCGTGGGCTGCACGCTGATCTGGGGCAGCACTTTTCTCTTCATTCGCATCGGGCACGATTCGCTGCCCCCGATGTGGGCGGCAGCCCTGCGACTGTCGATTGCCGCGGCCATTCTGTTCGCAATTCTCGCGGTACGGCGCGAGCGCCTGCCGGGAGGCGCGGCTCGCACGGCCGCGGTCGGATTTGGACTGCTTCAGTTCGGGGTCAACTTTCCGTTGCTCTACTGGGGGGAACTGGCGGTCCCGAGCGGGCTGACCGCCGTGATCTTCGCGACCATTCCGGTCAGCGGAGCGCTGCTCGCAGCCGCGTTTGGAGTCGAACGCCTCTCCCCGCTACGACTCATCGGCGGACTGGTCTCGCTCGCGGGAATCGCCGTGGTGTTCTCGAGTGAGCTGCGCGGAGCCGGCATCCTCCCGATGCTCGCGGTGTTCGGGGCGACGATCGCCGCCGTTCTCGGCAGCCTGGTGCTCAAGAGCGGACCTCGCCAATCGCCGATCGCGGCCAATGCCGTCGGCGCGCTGGTCGGGGCGGTGGTGTGCATTGCACTCAGCGTCTCATGCGGCGAATCCCGGACGCTGCCGGGCACGACCACGGCGTGGCTCTCCGTGCTCTATCTGGCGATCGCCGGATCAGTCGGAGCGTTCGTTCTGTGGGCGTGGCTCGTGAATCGCTGGGAGGTCTCCCGCGTCAGCTTCATGGCAGTACTCACCCCACTCATCGCGCTCTCACTGGGTGCGCTCGTGAGGCATGAACGACTCGGGCCCCTCACACTGCTCGGAGCTGCCATCGTGCTGGCGGGCGTACTCCTCGGGCTCGGCCTCGTGAAGGGTCCGAGAGGCGCGACTACTCGCTGACTTCGTAGGCGAGAAGTGCCTCGACGGGATACTCCGCAAGTCGCTCGCGTCCACCGAGCCCGCTGAGCTCGATCACGAACAGACACGCCGACACGGTGGCTCCGAGTTGCCGAGCCAGTTCGGCGGTCGCCGCCGCAGTGCCACCGGTCGCGAGGAGATCATCGACGATCACCACCGCCTGACCGGATTCCAGCGAGTCCTGATGGAGTTCCAACGTGTCCTCCCCGTACTCGAGCGAATAGACCTGCCGCACGGTGGGACCCGGAAGCTTGCCGAACTTTCGCGCCAGGACCAGCGGCACGCCCCAGTGCAACGACAGCCCCGCGCCGAAGAGAAACCCGCGGGACTCGATCGCGACAACCGCCGCGGGCCGCTCGACTCGGCCGGCGAGCCGACGAATGCAGTTCGCGAAAGCGCGCGGGCTGGCGAGCAGCGGAGTGATGTCCTTGAAGAGGATGCCGGGCCTTGGGAAATTCGGGACGTCGCGGACGTACGACCGCAGCTCGACTTCGGTGTCCATCTGGACTTCGCTCCTCGCGCTAGTGGTGAAGAGTGCCCGCGCCGTGATGCAACTCGGCGTACTCGATTGCTTTGCGGAGCTTGTCGAGCGCGCGCGCCTCGATCTGTCTCACGCGCTCGCGCGAGATGCCGAAATGCTCGCCGGTCTGCTGGAGCGTGTGTGCATCGCCGTCGAGGAATCCGAATCGGATGCGCAGAACCTGCTCCTCCCGCTGACTCAACGATCGCAGCAGACGATCGATCTTCTCGTGCTCGAGCTGTAGTTCGATCAATCGTTCGACCGACGCCGGGGGATCGCCCAGGTCTTCGAGCGTCAGGCGATCGAAGGCTGCGGCCGCAGAGCCATCGTCGAACGAACGAAAGCCTGCCAGCAGCGCTGCCAGACGCTCGGTACGACCGACGGAGATGCCCAGCTCACGCGCCAATTCTTCCGCGATCGGTTCGCGGCCGAGTCGGTGTCTCAATAGTCGTTCGACACGCACGTAACGGCTGGCCTGCTGAAACATCTGAACCGGAATCCGAACCGCTCGAGACTGTTCCGCAATCGCTCGCAGGATGGATTGCCGGATCCAGATCACGGCATAGGTGCTGAAGTGTAGCCCGCGTTCGGGTTCGAAGCGGTCGGCGGCATGGATGAGCCCGAGGTTGCCCTCTTCGATCAGGTCGAGCATCGGCAGTCCGCGGCCGCGATAGCCTCGCGCCAGGTGCACCACCAGGCGGAGATTCGAGAGGATGACTCGCTTGCGCGCCAGCTCGTCGCCACCGCGAGCCCTTCTCGACACTTCCAACAGCTCTTCGTGCGGCAGCAACGGAATCCGCCCGATCTCGTTCAGGTAGAGGTCGAGCAGATCCCGGTCGGCCTCTCCCGGGGCAGCGCGCAGGTCGCTCGAACCCGACACCGCGATCTCCGCTTCGGGTAGCGCGATCCCGAGCGTTGCGGCTTGTTCGCGGAAGGCGGCGAAATCGCGTTCGTCGAAGTCCGGGTCGAGAAGCAGGGACTCGTATTCCGAGATCGCGAGACCGCCGCCCGCACGGGCGGCGGTCAGCGTCTCCGCGAGTCGGGTCAGGAATCGAACGCGTTCCATGCGATTGCGGCGCTCAGTCGACGATTGCAAACTCGTCGTCGGCTCCGGCGATCTCCCTCTCGTCGCGCTCGATCCGGTCGACTCGCGCGGCTGGCGGCCCACTGCGAAGCGCCGCGATCCAGTGCTCGAGGTCCGGCGCGCTGCCGCGCGCCGCCGCCTCGACCGTGCCATCCGGGCGGTTGCGGACCCAGCCCGTGAGGCGCCGCTGTCGCGCCTCATGCCGCGCGAAGTAGCGAAACCCGACGCCCTGGACGCGACCATGGACGATCACGTGGAGACACGGCATGATAACGCCCGCAGGATGCGCTCGACACAGCGCAGGTTCAAGCTCCGCCGCGAAATCAAATCGGCGCAGACGAACCCGAGGGTCGCCGCGCCGAACAAGTGGTCGGGGCGAGAGGATTTGAACCTCCGACCCCCTGGTCCCGAACCAGGTGCTCTACCAGGCTGAGCCACGCCCCGACAAAATCAAGTAGTGAGGCCGTTGCGCGTGTCCGGCGCCCGTTTCCAGGCGTCATGTCCGATCAGTGGCACGAACCGACACTCGCCGTGAACGGCGCGTACCAAGCGCCCCTCTCCGGTGCGGCGCCAGACCTCCAGCGTCTGAACTTCGGCGCTCCCCACCGGGATCACGAGAACACCCCGCTCGTCCAGCTGCGTGAAAAGCGCATCCGGGACTCGAGGTGCCGCCGCGGCGACAAGGACCCTAGCATAGGGTGCGAACTCCTGCCAACCGAGCGAGCCGTCCCCCTGTCGAAGCGCGACGTTGCGCACTCCCAGGCGATCCAGCCGGGACTGCGCTGCGCGCACCAGGTTCGCGACCCGCTCGATGCTGAGCACGCGCTCCGCGAGTCGAGACAGCAATGCAGTCTGGTACCCGCTGCCCGTCCCGACCTCGAGGACTCGATTGCCCGCTTCGATCGCCGCCAGTTCCAACATTCGCGCGATGATGAACGGCTGCGAAATGGTCTGACCCGAAGCCGTCGGCAACGCGTGGTCACCGTACGCTCGAGGCCACAAACTCGGGTCGATGAACGGATGGCGCGGAACCTCGGACATGGCGTCGAGCACCCGACGGTCGCGAATACCGCGAGCCACGAGCTGTTCGTCGACCATGCGCCGGCGGGCGACCTCGAAGTCGGGCCCGCCGTCGCGCATCATGGCGTCAGCTGCCATGAGTCCATACCCGCCAGCGCAGCCACGTCGGTGAGATCCATGGCCAGAGGCGTCACCGAAACGTAGCCCTCGTGGACCGCGTGAAAGTCGGTGCCCTCGACCGGTTGCCACACCGGATCGAGCCCGCCGATCCAGTAGTACGGCCGACCACGCGGATCCTCCTTTCGAATCAGCGTATCGCTGTAAACGCGGGTGCCCAGCCGCGTCAGTTTGACGCCCTTCACTTCGTCCCACGGTCGAAATGGAATGTTCACGTTGAGCACTCGCTTGCCGCCGAATCCCCGCGCGATCGCCTCCTGCGTCACGCGTCGAACGAATCGCGCGGGCGCGACGAAATCCGAGGGCTCGCGCGTTACCAGCGAAGCGGCAATCGCAAGCGATCCCTGCATTGCTCCCTCGATCGCCGCCGACACGGTGCCCGAATAGAAGACATCCTCGCCCATGTTCGGGCCGTGGTTGATCCCCGACACGACCATCTCGGGCGGATGCTCGAGCAACCCGTGATACGCGATCAGCACGCAGTCGGTCGGGGTTCCATCGACGCTGAACCAACCCGGCCGTACCTCACGAATGCGCAGTGGACGATGCAGCGTGAGTGAATGAGAGGTGGCGCTCTGATCGCGGTCCGGCACCACCACCACGACCTCTCCGAGCGGCGCGAACTCGCGATGCAAGGCCTCGAGTGCCGGAGCGTGAATGCCGTCGTCGTTCGTGATCAGGATCCTCACAACCCGGCCCCGGCGTTCGGCGTGCGAGGCGCTTCGCCTCGCGGAACCGCCGCGACACGGCGGCGCGCGGAACGCATCGAGATCGGCGGCAGCCAGCGCTCGACCGTCAATCGCGCCATGGTGCCGATGATGCGCGGTACGTCACGCGTGAGTCGAATGCCGCTCTTCTCCTCGCCATACACCGTCGGCACCGTGACCTCCACGACGCGAAATCCCAGCATCGCCGCGCGGATCGCCATCTCGGTTTCGATTTCGTAGCGTCCCGGAGTCACCGGCACGGCTTCGAGCACTTCGCGTCGATACAATCGATAGCCGCACTGGCTGTCCGAGATGCGCGCTCCTGCGATCGCGCTCGACCAGGCCGAGCTCCAGTGGTTGGCGAAGCGCCGCAGGGGCGGCATCCCGGCACCGAACTGCCGACTCCCCAGCACCACGTCTGCTCCCGATTCTGCGGCGGCGATCAGCGCCGGCACACACTCGGGAGGATGCTGACCGTCCGCATCCAGCGTGATCACCGCGTCGCAGTGCTTGAGCGCCTCGAAGCCCGCGATGAGCGCGTGACCCTTGCCTCGATTGGCGGCGAATTGGAGCACCGGGACGCGGTGTTGGCGCGCCACCTCCGCGGTGGCATCGCGCGAACCATCGTCCACCACCAGGATCTCGATCGGCACTTCCAGCGCCGCGAGACCCATGAGGACACCGCCGAGATGGGCCGCCGCGTCGAATGCAGGAATCAGCGCGGTGACGCGCAAGTTTCGCGGAGCCATGAGTGCCTCGGATTGGAGCCGGGGCGGCATTCCGCGGGGCCGTGCGGGCGGGCGGAAAGTGAAATGGTCGGGGCGACTGGATTTGAACCAGCGACCACCTGCCCCCCATGCAGGTGCGCTACCGGGCTGCGCTACGCCCCGACCGGTACTCGGCGACGAATCTACGGGAGGAGCGCCGCGAGCCGCAAGTCGACATCACGCGCGAGTGACCTCGCGCGCGTCCCGCGCCGCGGCACGCAGCCGCTCCGCCAGTCGCGCCAACTCGGTCTTCACTTCGTGCAGCACCAGTTTGCGGTCGGCCGCCCCGAAGCCGAGCTCGACCTGCGGCTCGTCGAGTTTGCGCTCGTCGAGCAAGGTGCGCCGCGCACCCGCGATCGTGTACCGCCGCGCGTACAGCAGATCCTTGATGCGCATCAGCAGTTTGATCTCGTCCGGGCGGTACATGCGATTGCCCGCGCGATTCTTGCGCGGCCGAAGCATGCTGAACTGAGTCTCCCAGTAGCGCAGCACGTGCGGCTTCACGCCGACCAGGTCGGCGACTTCGCTGATCGGACGATAGAGTTTCCCTTCGGGTTCCTCGGTGCGAATCGGCGTCATGGTTCCCTCCCGACTATTCGCTCTTGAGATCGCGCGTCATCAGCGCTTCGAGTGCCCGCGCCGGCGCGACGCCATCGAAGAGGATCGCGCACACTTGTTCGGTGATCGGCAGCTCGACTGCCTGAGCGCGCCCGACGTCTCGCGCCGCACGCGCAGTGTTGACGCCCTCGGCCACCATCACCATGTTGCCAAGCACCGCCTCGAGCGATTCTCCGCGCCCCAACCGCTCGCCCACGTGCCGATTGCGACTGTGCCGGCTCATGGCGGTTGCGATGAGATCGCCCATTCCGGTCAATCCATAAAACGTTTCGCGTCTCCCGCCGAGCGCCAGTCCCAGACGCGTGATCTCGGCAAGTCCGCGCGTCAACAGCGCGCCCTTCGTGTTGTCGCCATACCCGAGGCCGTCGCACACGCCGGCCGCAATCGCGATGACGTTCTTGAGTGCTGCGCCATACTCACAACCCACCACATCGGTATTCGTGTAGACACGGAATCGCGGCCCCGCGAAGAGTCGCTGAACATCGCGAGCACGCTCCTCGTCACGACTCGCCGCCACCACCGAAGTCGGAATTCCGCGGCTGACTTCCTCCGCGTGGCTCGGTCCGACCAGCAGGACAGGTGCATCGTCGTCGAGCGTGGCGGAAAGTATTTCCGTCGCACGCTTGAGCGTTTCGAGTTCCAGCCCCTTGGTCGCACAAACTGGCAGCACGCCTCGCGAACTGCGAGCCACCTGGGTCCCGACCGAGCGCAATGCGTGCGAAGGAACCGCGTACACCGCGAAGCCAGCGCCCTCGAGCGCCCGTCCGAGTTCCGGCTGAACCTTAACCCCACCCGGCAGGATGATGCCAGGCAAAAACTTCCGGTTCTCACGCGCACCGTCGATCGCATCCAGGTGGGCCCGATCGTGATCCCACAACTGAACGTCGTGCCCGCCTCCAGCGAGCACCAGCCCGAGCGTCGTTCCCCACGATCCCGCACCCAACACCGCGACTCGCTCGACACTCATGCTCGCTTCCCTCCCGTGAGCGAAAACTTGCGCTCCTCGCCTCGGGCCAGGCGCGCGTAATTATCCCGATGCCGCCACACGATCAGCGCCGCGAGTACGAGTCCGAGTACGAAGGCGGGGCTCTGCACGCCACGCGGCGAGAACCGCCACAGCGCGACTGCGAAAGCCAGAGCACCGAATGTCGAACCCAGCGAAACGTAGCGGGTGATCGCCACGGTGGCCACGAATACGGTCACGAAGATTGCGAACGCCGGAGGCGACAGGGCGAGCAACACCCCGACAGTGGTCGCAACCCCCTTTCCACCCTTGAATCCCGCGAGGAACGTAAAGACGTGTCCGAGCACCGCACCGACACCGGCCGCAATGCGACCGAGCTCGAGGATCATGGGATCGGGCTGCGACAGCAGGAGGCTCGGAGCGAACCACACCGGAATCGAGCCCTTGAGGACATCGAGAATCAGCGTCGCAACGCCGACCGCAGGTCCGAGCGTGCGATACACATTGGTTGCTCCAGGGTTGCCGGAGCCCACGCGGCGGATGTCGACCCCCTTGAACCAGCGACCGAGCCACAGGCCCCACGGAAGGGCGCCGCACAGGTAGCCGACGAGCAGGATCAGTGCGAGTCGCAGCACCACGGAAGGCTCGAGCGTCGACACCCAACCTCCTACTGACTCTTGCGGTACCTGAACCGAATCGGAGTGCCTTGAAAGTCGAAGCGGTCGACGAACTGCGACCACAGAAACCGACGATAGGACTCGTTCAGCCGTTCCGGACCGTTGACGAAGAACGTGAATTCCGGCGGACGCTTTCCGCTTTGAGTCATGTAGTAGAGCCGTGGCGCTCGGCCGAGTCGATTCGACGGAATCTGGCGTCGCCGCTGCACGTCCTCCAGCCATTTGTTGAGCTGGGCCGTCGGAACGGCGCGTGTCATCTGATCCATGCGTCCCTTGAACAGCTTCGGAAGCTTCTGAATATGCGTGCGCTCGGTGGCCGAGATCGGAATTGCGGGCAGGTCGGCGAGCGTCGGGAAGCGACGCTCCCGGTCGGCCTGCAGCGCCTTCCACGTCTGCTCTCGCTCGGTCATCAGGTCCCACTTGTTGTAGAGCAATTGCACGGCGCGGCCCGCTTCGAGCGCGTCCTGAGCAAGGCGCGCTTCCTGACGCTGGAATCCATGCGTCGCGTCGACGATCAGGCAGGCGACATCGGAGCGCTCCATTGCCTGGATCGCACGCAAGACGGCGAAGAACTCGGCCTCGTCCTTGAACTGTGCCTGGCGTCGGATCCCGGCCGTATCGATCAGAATGAAGTCACCTTCATTCGTGCTCCACCGGGTGTCGATCGAATCCATCGTGGTGCCGGCGCTCGCCTCGACGATCACGCGTTCTTCGCGAAGCAGCGCGTTCACCAGCGAAGACTTTCCGACGTTGGGTCGCCCGACGATCGCGATCCGCGGCACACCCTCGTCATCCGGTCCGCTGTCGGGAGGCAGGAGCTCCACGACGCGATCGAGCAGGTCGCCGATCCCGAGGCCACCTTCCGAAGAGATCGCGATCGGCTCGCCGAGCCCCAGTCGATGAAACTCGTGCTCGACCGGATTGCCGTGTTTGTCGACCTTGTTCACGATCAACAAGCAACGGCTACCGCGTCGCCGCAGGCTCTGGCCGATGGCGTTGTCGAGGTCGGTGACCCCGGTCAGACCGTCGACCATGAACAGCACGACGTCCGCGAGTCCGATCGCCATCTCGGCCTGCTTGCGTACCTCCGCATCGCGCCCCTCGGAGGCTGCCGGCAGGAAGCCGCCCGTGTCCACGAGTAGAAAGTGACGGCCGCTCCACTCGGCGCGCGCGGTGTTCCGGTCTCGCGTGATGCCGGGACGGTTGTGAACGACCGCACGTTTGACGCCCAGGACGCGGTTGAAAAACGTCGATTTCCCGACGTTCGGGCGCCCGATGATCGCAACCGTGGGTGTGGCCATGAGGGTGGGGTCCGACCGGCGGTGGAGCCGGTCCTGCGGCGGATGAGGTCCGACGCGTCGCGGCCCGCGCGCGGCGGGCCGGCGCGACGAGGAAGACTGGAGCGGGCAACGGGGTTCGAACCCGCGACCTCAAGCTTGGGAAGCTCGCGCTCTACCAACTGAGCTATGCCCGCGCGAATGCACTTCGGAAGTGCGCCGCAGGGAAGTTAGGCGGTCCCCGGAGGGGTGTCAATCGAGCGCGGCGGGTCGATCGCACTCATCGCGACGATCGTTTCCGCCAGCACGTCGGCTTCCACTTCCAGCGCCTCGAGCGGCACGCTGGTCGCCTGATGTCGGAACCAGGTGCGCTGACGTTTGGCGAGCTGTCGGGTGCGGAGGTTGGTTCGGTCGCGAGCCTGCGTCATGGAAATGCGATCCTCGATCACGTCGATCGCTTCGTCGTAACCGATCGCCTGGAGCGCGCGCAGTGCATCCCCATGTGGACCTCCGAGCAGCCCTCTCACCTCGTCGATGAGGCCGTGCTCGAGCATCGAGGCGGTCCGCAGGCGAATCCTTCGATTGAGCGGAGAGGGCGGCACCACGAGTTCGAAGACGCGCCAGCGTTCCGCCAACGGCGTGGGAGCGGTGCGGCGATGCCACCATCCGAGGGGCTGCCCGCTGGTCTCGAACACCTCGAGTGCGCGCACGACACGCTGCCCGTCGTTCGGATGTATCCGGGCGGCGCTCTCCGGGTCCACTTCCGCCAGTCGGGCATGCAATGCGGGCGCGCCGTCGGTTGCCAGCTCCTGCCTCAGTCGCGCACGGATGACCGCGTCCTGAGGTGGCTCGTCTGCGAGTCCTTCCTGCGCGGCGCGCAGGTAGAAACCCGAACCTCCAACCAGGATCGGCACGCGACCCCGTGAACGGACGTCGTTTCGCGCCTTCGCGCTCGCTTCGGCGTACCACCCCGCACTCGCGCGCCCATCGAGCGTCAGAGCATCGAACAGGTGATGCGGGCGCGCCGAGCGCTCGGCGATCGAGGGCTTGCCGGTACCCAGGTCGAGCTCTGCGAACACCTGTCGCGAGTCCGCACACACGATCTCGCCACCGGTCAGCTCCGCCACGCGCTCCGCGACGGCCGTCTTGCCGGTCGCAGTTGCGCCAACGATCGCAATCGTGAGGCTCGTCGCGAGTGGCTTCATCGGCGCGTCGCATCCATGAGCAGCCGCAACCTACGATCGACCGAATCGGCGATGCAGCTCGTCGAGATCGAGACGCACGAACGTCGGGCGGCCGTGTGGATCTCCGTGCGGCCGTGAAGTCGCGAACAACCGATCGACCAGCATTCGCATCTCGTCGAGCGTCAGCGGGTCCCCGGCTCGCACCGCCGCATGGCAGGCGAACGAGCGAGCGACGCGTTCGGCGACATCGGCAAGCGCGTCGCGTCCGGTCGACTCCCCTACCCCATCGAGGAGGTCTTGAAGCAATTCCACCGCATGTTCGGGACCGACATTCGGAGGAGTCCCCTGGATTGCCACCGTCGGCGGACTCAGGGGGCTCAGGTCCCATCCCAGCATCTCGAGCCACGGGCCGAGTTCGAGCAGCAAGTCGAATCGGTCCTGTGTCAGGTCTGCGGTGGTTGGAAACAGCATGCGCTGGGAGACTCCGGGGCGGCCCGTCAAGCGCGTCATTGCCTCCTCGAACAAGACGCGCTCATGTGCGGCGTGCTGGTCGATGATCACGAGCCCGCCGCGCACCGGTGCGAGAATATACGTGCGATGCAGTTGCCAGAGTTCGGGCTCGCCGAGCCCGGCAGGGGCGGGACCGGCGCTCGACGCGCCCGCCATCGCGAACTCGCCGCCCTCGGAAGCACGCGACGCATCACGTACGATGCCCGCGCCGCCCGCTTCCCCCCAGCGTGCCGAAGCGTCCGGATCCGTCGCCGCGCCCGCGGAGCTCACGAGACTGGAGCCACTCGGTCGCGCAGATCCCAGTTCGAGTCCGAGCTGAGAAGGGTCTTCGATGGGGGCGTTCGCGCGCTCGGCCCATCGGGGTTCGGGCTGCGTGCCGTAGACCACGGTGAACGGCGGGTGAAGATGCGCCAGTTGTTGCGCGCAGGCGCCCGCCACCAGCGAGAATACGGTGTCATCGTCCGCGAATCGCACCTCGCGCTTCGTGGGATGCACGTTCACGTCGAGCCGGTCCGATGGCACGTCGAGCCATAGCGCCGCGGCCGGGAAGCGCCCCGCGGGCAACAGATTTCCATAGGCCTGGCGCAATGCCTGCGACAGCAGAGGGCTCTGGATCCAGCGACGATTGATGAGGAACGTCTGCCCCTCTCGATTCGCTCGGCCGTGCTCAGGCAGGCCGAGCAGAGCTGTGAGCCGCACGCCGTTCTTCTCGGCCTCGACTTCGAGTCGCTGGCCGGCGTGTCGCGCGCCCCATGCCGAGGTCGCACGTTCCCGGATCGCGGCCAGTCCCTGGCCGGCGGCCGCCGCCCAGTCGAGCCGCTGGCGTCCGTCCACGACGACCCGGAACGCGACCTCCGGGTACGCAAGCCCGTAGTGCTCGACCAACCGAAGCGCCGCACGCAATTCGCCGGCGGGTGAGCTGAGGAACTTGCGACGCGCAGGGGTATTGAAGAACAGATCTCGGACTTCGACGGTGGTGCCGTGTGCACGTGCCGCGGTGCCGAGCGCCGTGATCGATCCCGCGTCCGCCATCAACTGCGCGGCCGCATCGGCATCCGGCGGACGACTGGTGAGCGTCAACCGACTCACTGCCGCGATGCTCGGTAACGCCTCGCCGCGAAATCCGAGCGTGCGCAGATGATCGAGGTCCTCGAGCGCCGTGAGCTTACTGGTCGCGTGTCGCTCGAGCGACAGTTCCAGCTCGTTCGCGCCGATGCCGTGCCCGTCGTCCGCGACCGAGAACCGATGATCGAGCGAGCGTTCGACGACCACCTCGATACGGCGGGCGCCCGAGTCGAGCGCGTTCTCGAGGATCTCCTTGAGCGCCGACAACGGACGCTCGATCACCTCACCTGCGGCGATACGCGCAGCGGTGTCGGGGGCCAGTCGGCGGATCGTGGGCGCGGAGACGGTCGTCATGGGGCGGGCGAGAATGACACGCGCCGCGCGCGCCCGGCAACCGTCGCGGAATCAGGCCCCCGTGTCGTCCAGCCACGCGAGCGCGCCGGCGAGGAATCCCGCGGCGTGATCCGCACTGAGCATCTCGATGCGTTCGTCCGAGATGCCCGGAATCGGTCGCTCGAGCCCGAGCTCGAGCCACACCCGTTGCCACAGCGCGAGGATTCTTCGCCGCAGAAACGGGAACTGATCCTTCGAGCCGCCGGTCAGGAGCAGGATGCGCTGACTCGAGGGCCGACAGATGCAATCGGTGTCTCGCAATTGAGCGGGCAGCTCGCTGGCGAGCTGATCGACCGCGACGGTCGACATCGGAAAGCGCAGGCGATGCAGCGCGAACCTCAGGCCGTCGCGGCGATGTCGATCGACCGCGAGTTCGAGCCGCACGACGAACTCATCGCGTTCGAGCCACGACATCTCAGCATCCGGGAGCATCGGGAACGCGGGGCCGGCCATCGCGCGGTCTTCCTTGTCCCAGGAGGTGCGCAGGTCCTCGACCGTCCGTTGCCAGGCCGACCAGTCGGTCTGCGGTGGCATGGCGGCAGCCGCCACCACACCACGGCGCTGCGCGGTGCGGAAGGGCCATGCACCCCACACTCGGCCTTCCTCACTTCCGGTGACGCTGGTCACGACCTGCGGGGTGCCCAGTTCGATTGCGAGCGCGACGAGTCCCTTGAGCAGGGCGTCATCGGGTCCGACCTGGACGACCATTTCCATGTGCCCGACAGTGCCGACGTGAAGTTCGGCCCGCCCCGCCCCGGTGGCGAGCATTGCTTCGCGCAGCGCGGACTCGAGCAGCCCGCGGTCTTCGGCGCTCGGGAAGTCCTCGAGGCTTTCGACGTGCATGCGACGAGAAGAGTTCCGCGCGTGGGGGCGCAGCGGATCCGCGTCCAGCAAGTCGGGCAGCGCCTGTTCGACGATTGCGTCGAAGTTCTCGCCACCGATCGCGTCTTCGAAGGCCGCAGCGTGGAGCGCGAGCGGCGCATGTGGCGCGGGCGGAATCATGCCGCTCACGCCGCCGCCCTCCAGAAACGCGCGCGGGTCGAGCGTCGGAGTGCCGAGCGCCAGCAGCAGGCCCTCGATCTGCGGCCGTCGAGGGCTGCGCTCGCTCACCAGTGCGACGTCGAAGATCTCTCTCGTCAGATCGGCCAGGTCGGTCGTACGAGGCAGTCCGCACAGCTCGGCCAGTCGCATCCCGGGGTCGTCGGCACGGGTTCCGGCCACCAGTCGCACCGAAGAACCCGGGTGTCGGACCAGCCGCGGCACCAGATCCGCATCCTCCCAGTCGAAGTCGACCAGGACGATGCGCTGGGGAATGGTGCCGGTGATGGTGGTATCGATGGCCATGATCTCGCTCTCAGAAGGATGTCCACCGGTTCCGGAGTGCAGGGACCATACCAGCCACGAATTGCGCTCCGGGCTAACGCCTGATGGAGTTAGGGACGCCGGTGGTGGCCAAAATCGGGTGAAATCACGCCCCGGCGTGCGACCCGCACGGACGCGTGGCAAAACGCGACCGGTCGGAGCTTTTCCACCTGGCTGGAATCCGGCCGGCTGCGTCCCCTCAACGCTCCGACGGCATCGGAACCGCCACCTGCGAGAGGTCGAAATCGAGGATGTTCACCGGGTAACGCTGCTTGAGGCTTTCGAACTGATCGAACAGCTGCCGCTCAGCCCGGGCCTTCCAGGCGCGCTCGATCCGATCGTCGACGATGACCGCATCTGGAAGCACGCGGGCGTCCAGCCGGATGCGCGCGATGCCTTCCGGAAACGTCACCCAGTCGGAAATGTCGCCCGGATCGAGCGCAGCCGGTCTCACCGCGCTGCCGAAGATCAACGAGTCGACCACACTTGCTCCACCGAGCTGAATCAACGCGCGGCCCTCCCCTTCGAGTGATCGCGTTTCGAGCCCACCGCGCAATGCACCAAGACTGTCGAGCGACCAGCCGGACCGCGCGAGCGAATCCAGCGCGGCGCGGCGGGCCGCGATGGTGCGAACGGCTCGATCTCGCCGAAGCATCTCGAGCGCCTTGGTTCGGGCGGTGCTCCAGTCTTCGATCCGTGTTTCGCTCAGGCTGTCGACCCAGGCGATCGCATAGCCGAGCCCCCGATACCTCTGAACCTTCGGCACGATTCGGCCCGCGGGTGTGCGATCGATGAGGTCGAAGAATTCCTCCAGCCCTTTGACGACGCGCCGGTCTCCGATCACCTGATCGTTCCTGAAGATGAGGTAGTTGAACCGTTTCGAGGCCGCCTGCGCATCCGCCGGAGTGCGAATGACCCGGAACAAGCTGTCGGCTCGCGCCTTCGCGGCCGCTTCGGCGCGCTGCTGCGCGAGATCGTAGGCCACGTTGACGTAACAGTACCTGAGCGGCACCGGCTCGGGCGGAAGGTTCTCGATGCAACGGATGACGTGGAATCCGGCGCTCGATCGCACCGGGCCACGGATCTCTCCGGCCTCCATCTGGAACAGCGCCGCCTCGAATTCGGTCTGCAGCGATCCGGGCATGACGGTGCCGACTTCACCATTCGCATCACGCGTGGTCTCGTCGTCGCTGTTCTCACGCACCAGCGTGGACCAATCGGCTCCACCCTTCGCAGCCGCGACCAGCCGTTCGGCTTTCTGTCGTGCCGCGCGCTCAGCCTCCGCGCCCGGCTCGGCCATGGCCACCAGGATGTGGGCAGCGCGCGCGGTTGGCGGCGCGGAGTAGTCCGCGATGTTGCGACGGTAGAATCCCTCCACCTCGCTGCGTTTGAGAGGGATGTCGGTGGCGACCGCCGGTGCAACGATCAGCCGAGCAAAGTGGACCCGCCTGCCGGTCGCGAAGCGACCCGGCTCACGGCGGTAGAGTTCCAGCGCTTCGCGTTCTTCCGCAGCCGCATCGCGTTCGTTGAATCGAGTCGCGAGCATGGGGCGCGCCTGCTCGTAGGTCAGCCGATGCCTGGAGACCGGCTCGCCGATCCACACAGCGACGTACCCGCGAGCGTCCTCGATCACACGGGTGCCGGGTAATCCGTTGCGACGCGCGAGCGTGTCGGTGAGCATCCGTCCGACACGTCCGGTATCGACGGCCGTGCCGGTGGGTACCACTCCGAGATCGCGAACGGCGCTCGCCAGCCCTTCGGCTTCACGATCCCGGCGGCCACTTTTCCACGCCTGGGCGATGCGGTCCGCCACCTGACGCGTACTCGCGAGCGCACGTTCGCGCCGCATTCGCACTCGCACATCTTCTCTCACTTCAGCGAACGGCACCGAGACCACGGTGCCTTTCTGTGCATCGAAGCTCGAGTAGTCGGCAAGGTGCAGACGATAGAAGCGGTCGAGCTCTGCTGCGGTCGGTTCGCTGGTCCGAATCGCGCCGGTGTCGGCAACCGCGTAGCGCACGGGCGAACCCGAGTTGATGAGGCTATCTCCGAGTTGCGCATAGAGCGCGCGAAGATCGGACTCACCTCCCCGACGCGGCCGCTCCGCCAGGATGCGCTGGCGAATGTCCGTCGCGACCGCCTCGATCGGCGCCGGATGAATCGGCAGATGCGCATCGACACGGACGATCACGCGGCCGGGCGACCACTCGAAGGATCGCGGCGAGACGACGCCGGGAGCCGCTTCGAACAGGCTGTTCCGTTCCGAGTCCGAGCCGCGCCACTCGGAGGGCATCCGGCCGCCGCGCGCAATTCCCACGTGCTGCACCCCGCCAAACCCGACCGCGGCGTCCTCGAAGCGGGTCCCGGCACGAATCGCCGCGAGCAGACTGTCGGCGCGGCGCTGCATGAGCGCTTCCCACTCGCGCCGCTGGTCCACCCGCATCGCGCGCGATTGCGACAATGGAGGATTCGCAATCACGATCAAGCTGAGTCGGCTCTCGGCCGGACGCGGAAAGGCGTCGAGATTCCGCCGATACCAGTCCAGTACTTCGAGCTCCGAGGGCGGAGGCACTGCCTCCGTGAAGTCGCTGACGCGAAGCGGCAGGTAGGAGATCGAAGCCAGGGTGGCGCGCCGTGTGATGTCCTTGCGCACCTGATCGCGGTTCGGCGTGGCATTGCGGCGCAGCTCGTCGGCGAGTACGGCAGGCTCGCGGCCGGTTCGCCGCGCCTCGAGCGTTACGAGTCGTTGCCAGATGAGCGACTCCAGAATCTGCCGGCGGAACGTGAGGCGCTGACTTGCCAGAATGTCGGCGCCACTGCGCGCCCGCATCTGAGCCAGTGCTTCGTCGGATCGTCGGTCGAGTTCGCCCTCGGTGATCTCCATCGTGCCCACCCGCGCGATCGCACGGCTGACACCGGGCGCATTGCGAGGCACTCCTCCGCTCGTCTGAGCTCCCGAGTGCTGCGCAGTCCCGACCACCGTTCCGACCGCCATCATCAGGGCAAGCACGGCACTCCCGATCATTCGTTCGACGCTTCGCTGCATCATGATGCTCGTCGCCTCACGGATCTTGACCTCGCAACGTCGCGCGCCTAGCGTGCGCGACCCATGTGGAAACTCGATTCGGACGGAACACCGCCGCTGTGGCGGCACCTCGATGATCCTCATCTCGCGCGGATCGCGTTCACGACCCGCCTCGGCGGTGTGAGCCCTCCGCCCTACGATTCACTCAATCTCGGCCGATCGACAGCGGACGACGCTTCCTTCGTCGCAGCCAATCGCACCCGTGTCCTTGCCGCTCTCGACTTGTCGATCGATCGACTCGCAACCGCCGGCCAGATCCATGGCGCCGTCGTCACCCGAGTGAACTCGCCCGGCCTGCATCCGGACTGTGATGCGCTCGTCACCACTCACCCGGGTCTCGCCCTTGCCGTGTCTGGTGCTGACTGCCTTCCCATTCTGTTCACGACCCACCGCGGCGTGGCCGTCGCTCACGCCGGCTGGCGCGGCGTCGCCGCCCACATCCCGCGACGTGCGCTCGAAGCGCTGTGCGACGCAACGGGCCTGAGTGCCGGCGACGTTCATGTCCATTTTGGCCCCGCCAATCGCCCGTGTTGTTATGAAGTGGGCCCGGAAGTGGCGGCTCACTTTCCGGCGCCTTGCGTGACCCATCGAGGTGAAAGCCTGCGCCTCGACGTCCCCGGTGCCGCCCGCCTTCAGCTCGAAGCGGTCGGGGTCGACCCCGCCGCCATCCAGGACGTCGGAGAGTGCACCTCGTGCAGCAATGGCCGGTACTTCTCGCACCGTCGGGACCGGGGAGTCACCGGACGCCAGTGGGGTGTCGTGGCGATGGCGACACGCGCCTGACGCTTCGGTGACATTCTGGTTCGACGAACGGCCGCGGAGTATAGCAATCGCTTCGCACTCCCCCAATGCTAGACTGCGTCATCGCTCCCGGACCGACGTACCCACGCGGGGCTCTTCATCGCCCCCGCGTCTCTGATTCGACTCTCTGAGGAGGTCACCATGCTCGGACGCAACCCCTTGACGGGTGTCACGACGCTCTGCATCGCTGCTGCGCTGCTCGTTTCTATCACCGTGGCGCCGGCGTCGACCGCCCCGGCGACGACCGCCGCGACCACTCCGTCCGAAGCGCAGGCCGTCGTGCTCGAGACGACGCTCGGCGACATCGTCATCAAGCTGGACCCGGTCAAGGCGCCGAAGACCAGCGCGAACTTCGCCAAGCTGGTGAAGCAGGGATTCTATGACGGCGTGTCCTTTCATCGCGTGATCGCGAACTTCATGATTCAGGGTGGCGACCCCAATTCGAAGAATACGAACCCGGCCGATGACGGACAGGGTGGTCCCGGCTACACCGTCGAGGCCGAGATCGGCCTGCCACACGTGCGTGGAGCCGTGGCGACCGCTCGCCAGGGCGATCAGGTCAACCCGACCCGGGCGTCGAGCGGAAGCCAGTTCTTCATCGACCTCACCAAGCTCCCGTCGCTCGACGCAGGCGGCTATACGGTGTTCGGCCAGGTGATCAAGGGCATGGACGCGGTCGACAAGATCGCCGCCTTTGCATCCGACGCCAAGCTGCCGCAAGCGGGTGGCGGCGGGCGCAACCCCGGCAAGAAGGCTCTCATCAAGAAGGCCCGGCTCGCGCCGCTGAGCAGCTTCGAAGGCGTCGCTCCTCCTGCTTCGAGCGTCAAGCCGGCGGCGACTCTCGCGGATTCGACTCACCACTAGCACCTGAGAACGCCCAAACAACCGATCGGAGCCCGCGCGCCTCGCGGGCTCCGATCATCGTTTCGGCTCCGAGGGGTCGAGCGAACGCGCCAGCTCGAGACGCTCCAGGCGGTCGAAGAAACGTTCGATGAATACGTCCGAGCGTTGTCCGGTCTCGAGCCACACCAGATCCGCGATCTCCTCCACGTTGCGAAAACCGTCGCACGCCATCCAGGCCAGCTCTGCATGCAGGTGCGCGTTCGGAGTCCTCGCCTCATCTGCGAGCCAGGCCTCTCGCTCGAAGGCCGGAAGCTCGGTCCAGCCCGGCAACAGAAATCGTTGATCGTGAAGCGGTGCCTCGAGACGCCGCTCGAAGACGATTCCGGCACCGCGTCGCCGACGAGTGGTCTCGCGCTCCACCACCCGCCACGCCTCGTGCGCATCGCTCGCGTTGGTTCGATCGCGGGTCGCCGTCAGGCAACTCCGAAGCTCTTTTCGAATCGAGGTCGCGTCGCAGCCGAGTCGCTCGAGGCTACGGGCAACCGAGTCCTCGCGCAGCGCATGACGCGCTTCCTCGCGCGCATCGGGCCGATCGATCGGGCGCAGCCGACCGCGACGTTCAGGGCGACGCACCAGTTCGGCGATCCGATCGAGCGCCTCCGGCCCTCCGTCGGACGCGACCGCCGCGAAGGTTGCCGCGGTGCGAGCGGCGTGCGCCAGTGAGCTCGGATCACAGCGGTCCGGAGTGTCGAGCGTCGAATGGTAGTAGCGGTCCGGCCACTGAATCAGCAGCGGGCACGGGACATCGATCGCGGGGTGGTTGAACACCGCGTGATCGCTGCCACCGCTGAACGGCACCTCGGCCATGCGCACGTGCGAATAGTGGCCGGGTCCCGAGAACGAATCGATCCAATCGACCGCGAGGCGTCGCGCCGCCTCCACAAGTTCCTCGGCGAACGACGCTCCGAAGCACGGAGGATGTTCGAGCAGCAGCACGCTGCCGCACTCGTTCTGTCGCTCGCCGACCATGTCGAGATTGAGACCGGCGATCAGGCGCCGACTCCGCTCGGGCCGAGTCGCGAGCCACGCGTAGGTGCCGGTGAACTCGGGCACCCACAGGAAACGCACCCCGTGCGTGCCCATCGGAAACGCCCCCGACTGTCGCAGCCGCTGCAGCGAGCGGGCGGTCTCCAGATTCGAGGCGGCGCCGGAGGCATTGTCGTTGGCAGACGGTTGCGGATGACACAGATGCGAAACGATCAGAATCTCGCCGCCCTCGGGAGACGCGCCGGGAAGCACGGCCGACAGCAGCGGAATCGCGATCGGTTCGAAGCGGGCGACGATGTGGATCTCGAGCCACAGTCGCTCTCCGGCGGCGAGCCGCGAACGCAGTGAGCGGCCACGCGCCGGGGAGATCGCAAAGCCCCATCCGCGAGGCGAGTGCTCGTCCCACCAGAAGGAGGTGTAGGCGACTGCGTCGAGATCGGTGTCGTTGGTTCGCACCGGCGGCTCGAGACGACGTCCGAACGCGAGCAGACCGGCTGCGCCTTGACCCTGCACGTAGCGCTCATGCTGAGTCTGGACAGCCGACTCGGTGAGGACCACCGCACCGCGTGCCGAGCCGGGGGCCGCCGCATCGTCGCGATCGCCGTCGACGATCGGGTAGCGCCCCTGCGCGGCGATGCTGCGCAGCACCAGCGAGAGCTTCTGCGCTTCGTAGTCGCACCACTTCTCGCGGTGCCCGGTTGCGTCGACCAGCCAGGCCTCGGCGAACTCGCACGACCACCCCTCCGGCATCAGAGCACCCAGATGTCGGCTGCGTCCGTCGCCCGACACAGTCGTGATCTCCGGCACCAGCCCCGCGCTCTCGAGTGACTCGGCCAGCCAGTCGGCGGCCGCGTTGTAACCCGGACTCGCCTGAACGCGATGAAAGCCCGCGAGCGCCCGGACGTCCTCGAGCGCTCGTGAGCCGTCGACGACTGCGCGCGTCCGTTCGACCACCTCACGGATCATTGCGGCCTCCGACCTTCGAAGACGAATCACGCACGCGGTTCGTGCCCTCGAGCATCCCACTTCGCCAGCAGAGCCGCCGCGAGAACCGGCAGCCCGTACTCGACCAGCCGTACCCCGAGCGGTGGATGCCATGCGCCCCCCGCGGCGGGCGGAGCAAACACACCATAGGACGCCAGGACCGTGAACGACAGGAACAGCCAGAAGCGCGAGGTCTGAATCGGTTCGAACACCAGCACCCATCCGAGGTACCAGGGCTGAACCACCGGTGCGAACAACAGCATGCTGCCGAGCGTGCGCCGAAACGTGCGCACGACATCCGGCACGCGAAAGAACTGAAACGCGGCGATCGACGCCACGCCGAGCGTGACCAGGACGCGCCCGGCCACGGGATCGAGTGGTATCCATGCGAAGCACGTGAACAATGCCTCGTTGTGCTGCCAGTGCCGTGCATAAGCGGCGAGTCCCGAAGGACCCTGAAGACTGCGATTCACGTAGAGCGCCACGCCCGCCCCGATCCCACACACCGCCAGCAGCCGTGCCCGCCACGGCCATTCGCGCCACAGAAATGGCAGGGCGACGATCGGCATGAGCCGCGTGAGCGAGGCCACCACGAGCGCCACCGCGGCCGCCATCGGACGCCGCGGCGTCCAGCCGAACGCCAGCACGAGTGGCAGGAGCGCGATCGGATCGTAGTGCGCCGTGCCCGCGTACTCGATCAGCACCAGAGGATTCCAGGCATACGCAATCGCCGCCAGCGCGGGCACGCCGCGAACTCGGCACCACCACAGGAGCGCGGCGCACAGCGCAATGTCCCAAAGCACGATCCACAGCTTGAACGCCGCGACCGTGGCCGAGACCCGAGCGACGAGCGCGAACCCCGCCATGGCGAGCGGCGGATAGATCGCGGCCAGCTCCGGGTGATTGACGCGCGGATGGATGTCTCGATCCCGCAACGACGCGAGCGCCGGATCGAGCGGAGGCTGCCGATATGGATCGCCCCCCTGCGCGGTGACCTTGCCCTCCCAAACGTAGCGATAGACATCGTCCGACAGGGTGGGCGCGACCGGCAACAGCGCCAGACGGGCGGCCACTGCGATGCCGAGCACCAGCAGGCCTGCGTGTCGAATGGCGGCGGCGGGCTGCGCACGCCACAGCGCCGCACCCCACGCCACGAAGGCGACGGCCGCGAGTGCCTGGAACGTACCGAGTTCGGCACGCCACGATGGCAGGCGCGCAAGCAGCACGCACACGAACACCAGCGCGGTTCCGAGTCCGAGCAGCTCGAGCGCGGGCCGTGGATCTTCGGGCGCCGAGTCGGCGACCGCGGCGCGTCCGCCGCGAATGACTCGCAGTTGAGGTGCGGATCCGCTCACGCTTGCGTCAGCGCCGCACGGCCACCGTCACCGGAAGGGAGCGCGATGCCGTGTTCCCGGCCAGATCGACCACCCTCACCGCCACGGAATGGAGCCCGCGCTCGACATCGCTCAGGCGTGCGCGAAACCGAACCTGGCGACTGTCGGCAAGTCCGCTCTCGGGAGTCACCGGACGCCAGTCGGCATCGTCCAGCGAGACCTCGACGCGCCACAGCACGCTCTCGCCGTCCTCCCCCGCTCCCGAGATCGTGATGCCGCTCCCGTCGGCGCCGGCCTCGAACGCGGTGAGTCGAGGTGCGGTGTTGTCGACCGTGAAGGGCTCGCTGGTGGCGCTCCCGGACCGCTCCTCGCCGACTGCATTGCCGGCTCGGTCCGTCGCGGTCACCCGGACGCGATAGCGTCCGTCGGGAATCGACTGCGTGTCCCACGTGAACGAAGTGGCTTCGTAGTCTTCGCCAAGCTTGATCCAGCCATCCTCTCCCTCGCGACGCAACTCGACGCTGTACCGCAGCGCGTCGCCATTGGGATCATTGCCGCGCCATTGCAGCGTGCGCAGTCCACGCGCGAAAGCGGGCAAGCCCCGCAGCGGTCTCGTCGGCTGATTCGAGATCGAATACTCGACGCGCTGACCGCCCGGAAGACTCTGCGTCACAGGCTCGCTGCGCGGCTGCAGCTCGCCTTCACGAAATCCGAGCCCCTGGGGCGCAACCGCGAGCTCGTCCACGCGCGGAGCGAGATTCCGTTCGCGATAGAACGCCTCGATCGCACTCACCTCGGCATCGCCGCTGAGCTCGAGGCGGTACTGCAGATAGCGCGCGGGTGCCGAAGCGGAACGATCGTCCGCTCCGACCGATTTCCAGGCGCTCCAGGTCGTATCGGGCTTGTCGGTGTTGCCGCTGCGGGTGTCGAGCTTCGCGCCGCGACCACGCCCTTGCCACGCAACCCGGCCGAACGCCGCAATACGGCGCGCATCGAGCGGCGCCGAGATCAGCTCGCCACGCGCGGCTCGTTCCGGTCCCAGCTGCCACAGGGCGCCGGGATTCGAAGTCGCCGCAAAGATCTCGCCGCGCGGCGTGACCGCGAGTGCCGTGACCTGTCCCTGCGGCATGGCCATCCACTGGCTCGCGCCGCCATTGGGATTCACCAGCCACACGCCGGCCCGATTGCCGCTGGCCGCGAGTACCCCGCCCTCGGGTGCCAGCGCACCGCGGTAGGACGCAAGCGCGTAGAGCAACGGCTGAGGGGAAGTCCAGAGGGTGGTCACGACGCTGTCGGGAATGATGCGATAGACCGTTGCGCGCCCGCCGCTCACGGCCGCACGCACCGGCGCGGCACTTCCGGCCGGGCCGTCGCTCTCGTCGTCGTCCACCGCGGCACCCGTCAGCGCCACCGCGGAAGCACTCAGCGCTGCAGCGTAGACGGAGCCGTCCGCGCCGAGTGCCAGCGCTCGAATCTCTTCTTCGGAGGCGTCGAACAATGTCCGCGCCTCACCGCCGGCGCTCACGTGAACCAGTCCACCACGCGAGTCTCCGCCCGCGTAGGCGCCACCGCGACCGTCCGAGATGCATGAGATGAGGTGACTCTCCTCCGAGTCGAGCATCACGCGACTCGCGCCCTGCTGGACCTTGAGCAACCGGCCGCGCGAACCGGTTGCGGCATACCAGGCACCCTTGCCCGCCGACGCCAGTGCCCACACATAGCGTTCGCCGGTCTTGACCAGCAGCGAGGTGTCGCCACCAGCCGACACCCGGTAGATGCGACCGTCCGGCCCGGTGCCCGCGATCAAGCCGTCCCCGTCTGTCGCCAGTGAGAGCACCTGTCCCGCCGCGAGCCGCACCCAGGGTCGAACGCCTCCCGCCGAGGTCCAGCGATCGATTCGCCCGCGGTCCCCGGCGATCGCGACCGACCCGTCCGGAAGCGGCAGCAGCGCCCAGATCACGGTCGTGCTGTCGGCGGCGTGCGAACGCGCCGCCGGCCCGAGCGCGATCACCCCATCAGGTCGCACCACCACGCCGCGAGTTTCGGCCGCGGCATGGTCGGCGGGGCCATCGTGAATCCACAATTGCGTCTCGGCCGCTCCTGCGACCGAGCAGGTCACGAGCATGATCGCGATCGCCGAACACCAGTGCTTCACGACTCCTCCTTGGGACCGCGGGTTCACGGCGCATCCTCGTCGACGACGAACTCGAGCATCACTTCACCCCGCACCACGCCTTCCAGCGCGAACCGGGTCTCGGACAACAGCAGCCGATCGCCACGTCGAATGTCGTCACCGGCCTCGGTCCCCGGCGCGAGCAGCGCGAGCGCCGAGGTCGGCAGCTCCGGATAGTCGATGCCTGATCGCGTGACCTCGGGGGCGCGCGCGATCAGCACCGCTCTCAGCGCGTCGCTCGAGCGCCAGTGATTGAAGCGGTCGATCGCGTCGTCGAGCGTTGTCGGGCGATACCGTCCCGGCAGACGCGCAGCTTCCATCCGCATCAGTTCCGCTGCGCCGCCCACGAACAACGAGTAGCGACCTGCCGGCACTTCGTGCGGAACCGGCACCTGGAGCATGACGGTGCGACGACCCCCGCGCCACGACTCGACCTCACACGCCACGTGGGCGATTCCGCCAGGCCGCACCGCTGCGGTTGCGAGTCGCACGCCGCGCAGCACCCACTGTTCACGTCGCGGCTCGATCTCGATCGCGACCTGGATGCTGTCGAGCGCGAGGCGTTCGTAAGGGTTGCCGGCCAGGAATCGCAGCGGTCCGCTGATCGCGTTCAACATTTCGGCACCGGGAGCCTCACCCGCAACCACGTCGGACATCGTCAGCTCACGGCCCGGGCCGCTCGCACGCAGAGTCCAGCGCAGGGTCTGACCGGCGCCCGCGCCGCCCGACTCCATCAGACTGTTGAAGGCGGCAATTCCGACCATGCTCGGCAGCAGAGTGCGATCTTCGATGCTCTCGAAATGAAAGTTCCGGCGACGGCTGGCCTCGATGAGCGACACCGTGATCGGCAGCAGGTGCGGTACCGGACCCAGCCGGCCGGCCATCGCGGCCCGACGATCCTGAGTCGCGGTGCCGATCGGCTCGCCCGGACGTCCGAGCTTGAACGACGACACATCGGTCGGAATGATGGTGGTGATTTCGGCGCGCGAAAGCGGCAGTTTGACCTCGCCGGCCTGGAACAACGGGTGACCGAAGATCAGCACACGGTCGCCATCTCGATAGGTGAGCGTTCCGATCGCCGAGAGATTCAGGTCACCACGCAGGATATCGACCGCGACCGCGGCACCCGGTTCGATCGTCGCGACCTGCGAGGCCGCAGACCCCGAACGCTTTCCGGCGACGGCGCGAGGCGCGGAGGACGAGGCACGCCCGGAACCGCCCCCTGTCGAAGTGAGTGCGAGCCCGAGCGGGGCGAGCAGCTCAGCCGCGATCGCTCGTGAGCCGGGATGCAGGCCGGATGCGGCGAGCGGCAGCGCAAGCGGCCGCGAGAGCCCGAGTGCGGGAAATGCCGCGCCCGGGCCGCTGGTTTCGGGGGCAGCTGGAGCCGGAATCGAGAGCGTTGATTCCTCGCTCCAGCGGAAATACTGGTAGCGCGGCTCGTGCGTCTCGAGTCCCAGGTCGAGCCCGGCGGGCCCCGAAGTGCCGGAAGCACTCGAGTGTTCCGGCTGATCCAGCACCGCGAGCATCTCAGCGATCGGAGTGATCACGAACACGGGTTCGCGCACGAACGACCAGCCGCCCGAGAGCGCTCCGATCAGCTTGCCGTCGACGTAGACCGGAGAGCCGCTCATCCCCTGCGCGATTCCGCTTCGAATCGCGCGTGGATCCGTGGCTCGGGCCACGATCTGATCGCCCTCCGCGCGCCCCCCGGACATCACGCCCACGATCTCCGCACTGAACGTGTCGATACGCTCGCCGACGAACACCGTGAGGACCTGGGCCTTCATTCCGGCCTTGAGTCGATCGGCGGTGAGGATCGGCACCGGAGCGGCGCTCGCGAATCCAAACCACGCGGACAACACCGCCAGCGCCACGGCGGCGCCTGCAGGACGGAGAGCCGATGAAGTGCGGGATGCGCGGAGTCCGGGTGTGATCACGGGCCGGAACTATAGCAGCGGGTGGGTGCGCGGCCAACGCATGCGCTTGCTCGCCGAATGACGTGGCGGATACATTCGCGCTCCATGGCCTCTCCCTTCCTCGAACGACTGGCGCGCGGACCGATCCTGGCCGACGGCGCGATGGGTACGGTGCTCTACGGCCGCGGTGTCGGCTTCGAGCACAGTTTTGATTTGCTGAACCTTGACCGGGCGGACGTGGTCGAGTCGGTCCACCGCGAGTACCTATCGGCCGGCGCGGAGCTGATCGAAACCAATACCTTTGGCGCGAACGCCGTGCGGCTCGCGCCGCATGAGCGCGATCGCGACGTTCACCGCATCGCCCGTCAGGGGGTCAAGATCGCGCGCGCGGCCCGGGAGATCGTGGGACTGCCCGCATTCGTGGCCGGCGCGATCGGCCCCCTCGGCAAACCGCTCGAGCCCTTCGGCCACATCACGGTCGAGGATGCGCAACGACACTTCCGAGTGACCGCCAACGGCCTGCTCGAGGGCGGCTGCGACGTTTTCATCCTCGAGACTTTCCAGGATCTCGACGAGATCCTGGCCGCACTCCGGGCCGTACGAGCGGCAACCACCGAGCTTCCGGTGATCGCTCAGATGACGTTCGGCACCGATGGCAAGACGCTCTACGGACACACGCCCGCCGAGGCGGTCGCCGCGCTCAAGAACGCCGGCGCGAGTGTGGTCGGGGTCAATTGTGGCGTGGGCCCTCAGCCGACGCTCGAGATCCTCGAACAGCTTGTGAAGGCGGCCGGCGACACTCCGGTGTCCGCAATGCCGAATGCGGGTCTGCCGCGCTACGTCGATGGCCGGTTCCTCTACCTAGCGAGTCCCGATTACTTCGCCGAGTTCGCGGCGCGAGCGATCGCGCTCGGCGCCCGCATCGTGGGAGGCTGCTGCGGCACCACGCCCGCCCACGTCGCGGCGATGCGAGCGCGACTCGCGAACGATGCGCCGCTCGAGAGCCTCGCGCCCGGCGCCGAGGTCACGGTGCTCGAAGCCCCCCCGGCACCCGTGCAGCCGACCCAGAGCTCCGAGGTACCGAGCTTCCTGCTCAAGCTGCGCGACAAGTTCGTGGTCAGCGTCGAGATCGATCCGCCGCGCGGCATCAATACGCAAAAGGTGTTGGAAGGCGCGCGGCTGATGGCCGCACACGGGGTGGACTGCATCAACATCGCCGACTCGCCGATGGCGCGCATTCGAATGAGCGCGATGGCGCTGTCGTTTCAGATCCACTCGCGACATCCGGAACTCGAGATCATCCTGCACTTCACGGCGCGCGATCGAAATCTCATGGGGCTGCAGAGCGATCTGCTCGGCGCCCACTCGCTCGGATTGCGCAACATCCTGTGCCTGACCGGCGACCCGCCGAGCCTCGGGGACTATCCGAACGCGACCGCCGTATTCGACACCGATGCGGTGGGCCTCATGCGCATGGTGCAGCGCATGAACCAGGGCACCGATCTGGCAGGCACGTCGATCGGGGCCGCAACTCGTTTCGCGTTCGGATGTGGCGTCAACCCGACCGCAGACGACCTGGATGCCGAGTTCGAGTGGGTCAAGAAGAAGCTCGAAGCCGGCCCGCAGTTCCTGATGACGCAGCCGGTCTACGAGCTCGACTGCTGGAAGCGCTTCATCGAGAGGCTCGGCGGCATCACCGACGTTCCGGTGCTGATCGGCATCCTGCCGCTCCAGTCCTACCGGCACGCCGAGTTCCTGCACAACGAGGTCCCCGGCATCGTGGTACCCGACTGGGTGCGCGCCCGCATGCACGACGCCGGCAACGAGGGGCAGAAGGTCGGCCTCGAACTCGCGCGGGATCTGCTCACGCAGTGCCGTACGCTCGCGAACGGCGTCTATCTCATGCCGTCATTCGGTCGGTATGAGAACTGTCTCGCCGTGCTGGAGGGACTGTCATGAAGCATCTGCTCTATTTCGTGGTGATCGCCGCGGCGATGCTGTTGCTCTCACAGCTTCTGCCGGGCTTCGAAGTCACCGGATGGGTTCCGGCGCTGCTCGGGGCGCTGGTGCTGGCGTTCGTCAACACGCTCGTGAAACCGATCCTGTTCGTCCTAACGCTTCCGTTCACGATCATCACGCTCGGGCTGTTCCTGTTCGTGCTGAACGCCGCGTGTCTGTGGATCGCTTCGCTGGTGGTGCCGGGATTTCGCATCTCGAACATCGTCACCGCCCTGCTCGCATCGATCCTGCTCTCGCTGGTCGGCATGATCTGGAAGGCCGTGACGCGCGAAACCAAGCAGGAGAAGGCCTGACGCGATGACTGAGCACCTCCAGGTCGATTCCATCGCGACCGATGCCGGAGACGCACGGCCGGCGCTCGCGCTCAGCGCAGATGAAAACGCCGACCTGTGCGCCGGCTGTACCAAGTGCTGCAGCTACATCACGGTCGAGATCGACAAGCCACGCACGCCGCGCGAGTACGACCAGTGGCTGTGGGCGATCATGCATCGCAACGTGAGCCTCTTCGTGGAGCGCCCCGAACGCTGGTTCGTGTGCTTCGAGGCACCGTGCGAGAACTTGAATGATGCCGGGCGCTGCGGCATCTATGGCCGCCATCCCGTGCTGTGTCGTGAATACGATCCCCGCGAGTGCGAACGTCGCCTGCCGCTCGCCGACATTCGAGCCTGGTTTCGTGACGCCCCCGCGTTCGAGGCCTGGATCCAGCGCGAGCGTCCGCGGCACTGGGAGGCACTGGTGGCGTTTCGCAACCATGAGCCCGCAGCACCCCCGGTTGCGGATGCGCATGCGGATCGGCGCGACGCGCGCTCGACCGGATTGCTTTCGATCGAGGAACCGACCGCCGCCGAGCGGTGACGCATCGCATCGCCGAGACCCGTCCGTGTGGCCCCTTCGGTCAGCGCGGCGCGGGCGGAACGCCTCGGCGCTTCCACTCGATGAGCTTCTGAAGCGCCTCGATGGGAGTCATCGTATCCGGCACGAGGCGATCCAATTCTTCGAGACGCGGATCCAACTCACGTGCCGGAAGCCCGACGACACCATCCACACTCCTCCCGCCCTCCGCACCACCTGTTGTGATGCTTCCGCCCAGATGCTCCGCGGTGCGCTCGCTCTCGAGCTCGTGCAGCACCTGCTTCGCGCGCGCGATCACGCGGGCCGGCAGCCCCGCCAGCTGCGCGACGTGGATTCCGTAGCTGCGGTCGGCCGAGCCCTCGGCGATGCGATGAAGGAACACGATGTCGTCGCCCCACTCCTTGACCGTCACGTTGACGTTGCGAAGTCGTGTGAGCGAATCCGAGAGCTGAGTCAGCTCGTGATAGTGGGTCGCGAAGATCGTGCGAGGCCGTGGGCCGTCCGCCGCGTGCAGGTGCTCGGTCACCGCCCACGCGAGGGCCAGACCGTCGTAGGTCGCGGTCCCGCGCCCGATCTCGTCCAGCAACACCAGCGATCGCGGCGTGCTGTTGCGGAGGATGTCTGCGGTCTCCTGCATCTCGACCATGAAGGTGCTGTGTCCCGATCCGAGTCGGTCGGCCGCGCCGACCCGCGTGAACAGGCGGTCCACGATTCCGATGCGTGCGCGTTCGACCGGCACGTAGGAGCCGGCCTGCGCGAGGATCACCGCCATGGCGGTCTGGCGCAGATAGGTGCTCTTGCCGCCCATGTTGGGGCCGGTGAGCAGCAGGATCTGACGCTCACCCCCCGCGAGCCGCACGTCGTTCGGAACGAATTCGCCACGCGGCAGCAGGCGCTCGACCACCGGGTGTCGGGCACCAATCAGTTCCAGCACGTCCGAGTCGTCGATCGCGGGGCGTGTCCAGCCGAAGCGCGCTGCCGCCTCGGCGAGGCCGCTGAGCGCATCGAGCTCCGCCAGTGCATCCGCCGCTCGCTGCAGTCGCACCACGTGCTCCGCTGCGCGATCGCGAAGCGCCACGAACAGCTCGTGCTCGCGCGCGCGCAGCTTGTCCTCGGCGCCGAGCACTTCGCTCTCCTTGTGCTTGAGTTCGGGCGTGACGAAGCGCTCCGCGGTCGTCAGGGTCTGGCGTCGCTCGTAGTCCGCCGGCACCCTCTCGAGATGCGGGCGCGTGACCTCGAGGTAGTAGCCGAACACTCGGTTGTAGCCGATCCTGAGCGTGGCAATGCCGGTCCGAGCACGTTCCGACGCCTCCAGCTCGGCGATCCAGTGCTTGCCCGAACGCGCCAGTGCACTCACCTGATCCCGATGCGCGTCGAATCCCTCTCGTATCACTCCACCGTCCCGCGAAAGCGGCGGCGGATCGTCGACCAGCGCGCGACTGAGATCGTCGAGCAGCGACGGAATTCCCGCCAGTGCCGGCAGGATCGCGGCGACGGCGGGAGCCCGTAGTTCTCCGAGCACCGCGCACAACTGCGGCAGCCGCGCCAGCGCGTCACGAAGCGCACCCAGATCGCGCGGGGTCGAACGCGCCAGCGCAAGGCGCGACGCCAGCCGATCGAGATCCGGGAATCCCTTGAGAGCTTCACGAAACCCCGCTCGCGTGACGCCCTCCGAGATCCACACGGCGATCGCATCGTGCCGCGCCTCGATGGCGGCTCTCTCGGCGAGTGGGCGTTCGAGCCAGCCTCGCAATCGCCGCGCGCCGAGCGGAGTAACGGCGAAGTTCAGGTGATGCCACAACGTGTGCGAGATTTCGCCGCCCGGTTGCGGCTGGAACAACTCCAGATGACGCGCCGTCGCCGCATCGAACCGAAGGGTGCGGGCGGCCCGCCAGCTCTCGACGCGCGCGTGAACCAGTGCGGTTCCGCCCTGCACGACGTCGAGGTAGGCCAGCAGGGCGGCGGCCGCGGCGCGCGCGAGCGACAGGGAGTCGAGTAGCTCGCGAGCCGCGTCTCTCCAGCGTTCGAGCGCGCGGAAATCGTCGAGATAGGCGCCGGTCGCCAGCGTGCTCCGCGCTCCCGCAAGTCCCGCGGTCGAGGCGGCGAATCGTTCGGCGAGCGCCGACGGGACGGCGGCCGCGTCCGGGAGCAGCCACTCGGACACTCGCAGCGAAGCGAGAGCCCCGGCGGATTCCTCCCAGGTGAGTTCGGCCAGACGCACCTCGGAAGTCGAGGCGTCGGCGAGGCACAGCCCGATCCCCTCCGGACCCGGCCACAACGCGGCAATGAAGTTGTTCGCGATCGGATCGAGGAATGCCTCTCCGACCACCGAGCCGGGCGTCAGGACTTCCGTCACTCCACGCGGCACCAGCTTGCGACCCGGACTCGACTCCTCGAGCTGATCGCAGATGGCGACCTTGCGATCAAGCCTGAGCAGCCGGGCGACGTAGCCGTCTCGCTGATGCCACGGCATCCCGCACATCGGGATCGGATTAGGATCCTGCTTGTTGCGTGAAGTCAGGGTCAGGCCCAACAGTCGCGCCGCCTCGACCGCGTCTTCGAAGAACAGCTCGTAGAAGTCGCCCATTCGAAAGAACAGAAAGGCGTCCGGATGCTGGGACTTGGCGGCGTGATACTGCGCCATGAAAGGCGACTCTTCGGGCCTGGAGCGCCGGACGCCACTCGATGCGGCGCGAGCGCGCCGTGATGCGGCGGGCGGATCGCCTGCGTCCGAGAGACCCACATCCGCTGCCGACTCCGGTTCAGTCGAGTGATCCGACTGGAGCGAATGAGGCGCGAAAAGGTCGCCGGGCGCGGGATCGGGACTCGCGGAACCGCCCGAAACGCGGTCGGGGCCGTTACTGGAGGATGTTCGAGGGAACATGAGGCCCACGAGCATAGGGATCGCTTCGCAGCCTGCCAAGCTGATCGCTAGTCGAGGTCGACGACCACCCAGCGCACCCCGAGGGCCTGTCCCGCGGCATCACCGGCACTCTCGGCGCGCTTCGAGTCGAGGAAGCTGCCGAGCCACACGTGATGCAAGGCCCCGACTCCCTCGCCTTTCGTTACCACGCGCGCGTCTCGGAATCCCGCCGCCTTCGCCGCCGCGACCAGCGAGCGGGCTCGGGCCGGATTGTTGAAGGTCCCGATTTCGATCGCGAAACGTCCTCGCTCCTGGGGCGCGGGATGGGACGCTGCCGGTGCGGCAAGTGCTTCGCGGGCGGAGGTCGCTTCGACACTGCGTGGAAAGTCGCGCACCACCTGCTCCCGCAGCTTCGAGGAGGCACGCGTCCGACCCGCGTCCTTTTCGTACGCGGCCGCGCGCTCGGCCGCGAATGCGGCGGTCGAGGCGCGTGGAGCTTCGAGCGCGGCCATGAACGCCTGCCGAGCCCGCTCCGGGTGCTTCGAAATCTCCCAGGCGCTACCCAGCGCAGCGAGCGCGGGGCCGCGCCAGGGCGAGGGCTGGCGACCGACCTCTTCGAGAATCGAGGCGGCTCGTGTGGCGTCCCCGGACGCGAGCCACGAGAGTCCGGCCCAGTAGCGCGCCTCGGTCTTGCGAGCGGGATCG
>JABFRW010000093.1 GCA_013140805.1 Candidatus Eisenbacteria bacterium | reverse complement strand
GTCCGGGGGTGGACCGGCCGCCGCGGCTCGGCTAGGTTTCTCGGCCGGCTCGCCCATCGGGCCGATCGGACCACTCGCGATCCGCACCCCGACTCCCCAGCCTCACCCCGCCCATCCGGCCTCGCTGGACGGCGCCATTGGAGGACGATCCTGTCCATGCCACGACTTCCCATCCTTCTGCTGCTTGCCGCAGCTGCGCTCGTTCCGGGTTTCGCGCTGGCCGCTCCGGCCGGCGGGGAGAAGACCGCCAAGGCCATGAAGAACATGAACGAATCGTCGCTGCTCGCGCCGGCCTGGACCGGCCCCTTCACCTCGAAAGAGTTCGAGAAGACGAATGATGCGCGCATCGCTCGCGCCAAAGTCCAGATCGCGAAGATGGTCGCGGCCAAGGGCAAGCGCACGATCGAGAACACGCTGGTGCCGTACGACGAGGCCTCGCGTGAGCTCGACATGGCGGGATCGATCACCAGCCTGATGGAGAACGTTCATCCGGACTCGAACGTCCGCACCGCGGCCGAGGCGCTCACGCAGAAAGTCGCTGCCTACGGCACCGAAATCTCGCTCGACCGCAAGGTCTACGACGCGCTCGTTGCCCTCGACTTGAGCGGCGTCGACGCCGAAACCAGGTTCTACGTCGAACGGGAGCTGCGCGACTTCCGGCTCGCGGGCGTCGACAAGGACGAAGCGACGCGCGGCAAGATCAAGACGCTGCGTGACGAGCTGGTCAAGGTTGGACAGGAGTTCGACCGCAACATCCGCGACGACGTGCGCACCATCAAGGTCAAGCCCGAGCAGCTCAGCGGACTGCCGGCCGACTTCGTCTCGAGCCACAAGCCCGGAGACGACGGGATGATCACGCTCGACATCAACTATCCCGACTACGTGCCGACCATGACGTACTGCACCAACGACGAGGTTCGGAAGCACCTCTACCTCGAGTTCCAGAATCGCGCCTACCCCAAGAACATGACGGTGCTGAAGCAGCTGATCGAGAAGCGCCACACACTGGCGAACCTGCTCGGCTACTCGAACTGGGCCGACTACATCACCGCGAACAAGATGGTCGGAACGTCACAGAACGTGCGCGATTTCATCGACCGCATCGTGGCGGCATCGGGCTCGGCTCAGGAGCGTGACTTTCAGATCCTGCTACGTCGCAAGAAGACCGACGACCCGACCGCGACCACGATTCCGTTCTGGCAGACCAGCTTCTACAACGAAGCAGTGAAGCGCTCGGACTACAACTTCGACTCGCAGTCGATTCGTCCATACCTGTCGTACCCGAACGTGATCCAGGGCGTGCTCGACGTGTCGAGCCGTCTGTTCGGCGTCACGTTCAAGCGCGTCGAGAACGTCAAGGCGTGGGACGCATCGGTCGAGGCCTACGAGATGTGGAAGGGTGACGATCTGGTCGGCCGCTTCTATCTCGACATGCATCCGCGTCCGAACAAGTACAACCATGCCGCTCAGTTCGACATTCGTACCGGTCTCGCAGGTCGTCAGCTGCCCGAGGCTGCGCTGGTGTGCAACCTGCCGGGTGGTGAAGCCGGCGATCCGGGGCTGTGCGAGATCGACGACGTGAACACCGTGTTCCACGAGTTCGGCCATCTGCTTCACACGCTGTTCGCCGGCCATCGCAAGTGGGTCGGCACCGCAGGCATCCGCACCGAGCACGACTTCGTCGAGGCACCGTCGCAGATGCTCGAGGAGTGGATGAAGGATCCGAAGGTGCTGCAGACCTTCGCCAAGCATCACGAGACCGGCGAGCCGGTGCCGACCGATCTGGTGGTACGCATGAAGCGGGCGGAGGAGTATGGCAAGGGCCTGCAGGTGCGGCGCCAGATGGTGTACGCCGACCTGTCGCTCTCGATCTACGACCGCGATCCCGCCAAGGTCGACATCGATGCGCTGATGAAGACGCTGGTGACGCGGTATCAGCCGTTCCAGTACCTCGACGACACGCACTTCGCGTGTTCGTTCGGTCACCTCGATGGGTACTCGGCGGTCTACTACACCTACATGTGGTCGCTGGTGATCGCGAAGGACATGTTCAGCGCCTTCAATCACTCGGACCTGCTCGATCCTACGGTCTCGACGCGCTATCGCGACGCAGTGCTTGCAGCCGGTGGCTCGAAGCCGGCGGCAAAGATGGTCGAGGACTTCCTCGGTCGCCCGTACAACTTCGAAGCCTATCGGGCGTGGCTGAACGAAATGCCGTGAGTCGCCGGGCGGCCACCGGGTCGCCCGACGTTGTTTCACTCCTCATGTTTCCGCCTGCGCGCCGCCTCTCGCGGCGCGCAGGATCCGGAACCTCGAGCGCGGGGCCGGGGTAAATCCAAAGTGACCGGCTCACCTCCGCAACGCCCCCACCTCATGAAAAACATTCTATTTTCATGCGCGGCACTCCTCCTCACGCTGCTCCTCGGAGGTGCGCGCTCCACCGATCCTGCCGTCGTAACCCTCGACTCGGACGCTGCCCGGTCGGTGCTCGCCTATGCGCGCACCGACTCAGCGCTCGCGCTGCAGGCTTACGCATGGCGTGATTTCATGCCCGGCGCGCGTGGATGCGCGGCGCCCGAAGCGCGCTCGCTCCGCATGAACGTGACAGTGCGCGGGAACTCTCTGGCGAGCCTGCCCGCCGGCGCCCGCATTTCGGCGCTGTCGGTCCGCTATGCCGACGAACTGTGGCTCGCGGACGCGCAACCGTCGTCGGACTGCGGGACCGATTCGGCTTGCGTCGCTGCCAACGCACGCGGTGGTCCTGCGTGGCCGACCGGCGCGCGGGTGCTGGTGATCGCGCGCGTGACGCTGCCGTCGGGGCACGAGTCGATCGTCACCGACTCGCTGGTCGAGATCGTGCGGACCGAGTAGCGGTTCTCAGGCGGTCGAACGACTAGTGAGCGCGATTGGGAATCCGGTGCGCACCGCCACCCGTGCCGACCGACGCCGCGTCGGCCGCCAGCGCGGCGCCCAGATCCAGCGCGCCATGTCCGAGCAGGTCGTGCAGGCCCGGATTCTTCGCTTCGATCGAGCGGGCGTTGGCCGCGAGTCGTTCATCGACCTGAGCTCCGTTCCAGCCCGGGTGCACCGAGATCAGCAGCGCGGCCGCTCCGGCCACGAACGGTGCCGACATCGAGGTGCCGCTCCACAATGCGTACCCGCCGCCCGGAAACGCGCTCCGCACCGCGACACCGGGCGCCGAGTAGTCGACGAAGCCGCCGTAGGAGCTGAACACGGCGCGCTGATCGCAGTGATCGAGCGCCGCCACCGCGAGCACCTGAGTCGACTGCGCGGGGTACTCGATCGGCGTCGGAGCGCCCCAGTTGCCCGCCGACGCGACGCTCACCACTTTGCCTTCCTGATTCGCGTAGTTCAGCGCCCACTGCACCATCTTGCTGTTGCTGAGGCTTCCGAGGCTCATGTTGATCACGCGGGCCCCACGGTACTTGGCCCACACGATGCCCTGCGCGACCTTCATCATGTCGCCGCGGCCGTCGGCGTCGAGCACGCGAACCACCAGCAGCTGGGCGTCGGGCGCCACCAGCGAGACGATGCCCGCCACGTGTGTTCCGTGGCCGCGCGCTTCATCGGTGTCGCCGTCCAGGTCGTTGTCGAGGCCATCGCCGGTGTCGGAGGGATCGGAGTCGCCGTCGATGAAGTCCCAGCCGCCGGCGATCCGTGACATCAGCACCGGGTGATTCAGCTCGGCGCCGGTATCGAGGATCGCCACGCGCACGTTGGCGCCGCGCGTGACCTGATGCGCCTCGGAGAGCCCGATCGGCAGCGTCTGCGCCTGCCCGTAGTAGGTCTCGGGAGAGCCGAAACCGTCGTCGAACGAGACACTCTTCTGCCGGCTCTCGGCGGTCTCGATGATCATGTTCTGTTCGGCGGTCAGAGCGCGCGGATCGAGCGCCATTCGATCGGCGAGCGCGACGGCGGGTTCGCCAGATTGCGGGACGAAACGTGCACATCCCCAGTTCCCGGATTCAGTCAGGGTCGCACCGAACTCGGCTGCGAACTGCTCCGCGCTCACTCCATTGGCGAGCGTCACGATGACTTCATTGAGCGCATCTGGGTCAGGCCGAACGGTCGGCGGGTTCGCGGGGTCACCCAAGACCGCGTCGCGATCTCGCGGCGCCGTCGTGAGGGAATCGCGCGAACAGTTCGATAGCGTCGGTACCAGCACGGCGAGGAACGTGAGCAACACACGGTTCGCGATCGCGTGCGGCAAGCGAGAGGGGGACTGAAGAAACATGTGAACAAGCTCCACAGGCGGACCGTCGGGGAACTTCATGCTCGCCCATCCTGGGACATACGGAGCCGAGGTTCTGGGGCTCCTGATGCTTCTGGCAGATCGGCAGCGCAATCGTTGTTCGCCAGACCGGTGACTACATTCCCCGGTTCGTTGTTTCCTTCTTGCCACCCGTCGTGGAAGTGGGCCGCATGTCGGGCGCCAGCGCCGCACCGATGTCCAGCGCGCCCTCGCCGAGCAAATCGTCGAGGCCCGGATTTCGAGCCTCGAGCGAGCGTGCGGTGGACGACAAGCGATTCTCGACCATGTCCATATCCCACGTCGGGTGCACCGACAGCAGCAGCGCGGAAGCGCCCGCGAGGAACGGAGCCGACATCGACGTGCCGCTCCAGAGGGCGTAGCCACCACCCGGGAATGCGCTCCGAATCGCGATGCCCGGCGCCGCGAAATCGACCCAACTTCCGTACGAACTGAATGCGGCCCGCTGATCCGAATTGTCGAGCGCCGCGACCGCCAGGGCGTGGGACGATCTTGCCGGATATTCGACCGGTGCCGCGGCTCCCCAATTGCCCGCCGAGGCCACACTCACGACCAGCCCCATTTCATCCGCGTATTCGAGCGCGTACTGCACCATGTCGCTGCTATTCAGGCTGCCAAGACTCAGGTTGATCACCCGCGCACCGTGCTGCTTCGCCCAGATGATGCCCTGGGCGACGTTCATCATATCGCCGCGGCCATCCGCGTCGAGCACGCGCACGATCAAGAGTTGAGCATCGGGCGCGACCAGCGAGACGATGCCGGCCACGTGCGTGCCGTGTCCGTATGCCTCGTCCAGGTCACCGTCGCCGTCATCATCGATGCCGTTCTGAACGTCGGAGGGGTCGGCGTCGTTGTCGATGAAATCCCAGCCGCCAACGATGCGTCTGGAAAGCACCGGGTGCGTGAGGTCTGCCCCGGTGTCGAGGATCGCGACTTTCACATTGCCGCCTCGCGACACCTGGTGCGCGATCGCGAGGCCGATCGGGAGCGCTTGTGCTTGGCCGAAATAGGCCTGCGGCGAGCCCAGGCCGTCGTCGAACGACACGCTCTTCTGACGGCTCTCGGCGGTCTCCGTCATTTCGTCCTGCTCGGCGGTGATCGCGCGCGAGTCGAGTTCCATGCGCGCTGCCAGCAAATCGGCAGATTCGTTCGGGTTGGGCACGAAGCGCGCACAACCCCAGTCGTCGAACTCGGCGAGCGTGGCACCGAACTCGGATGCGAACTGGATCGGGTCCACGCCAGCCCGCAGGATCACGATGACTTCCTCAAGCTCGTCGCTCGAATTGGTCACCCGCGAGGGCTCGGTCAAGAAGTGCACGAGGTGTTCGGGTGACTCGGGAGCGCCTGGCAGCGGTGCGCGCGAGCATCCGGCGGCCATCCCCACGAGCGCGAACAGGAACACCATCGTGAACTGGCGGCGAATCGGGTTGAGCATCGATGACATGAGCTTCGCTCCTCAGCTGCGTGGGGCCCAAACTCTACTCCATTCAAGGCGAGATCAACTGCGAAGATTCGAGATTCCAGGGCCCCCGAGGGTCATGAAACCCGCCCAATCCAGAGGATGACTGGCATTGCGCACGTTCGACGCTTGAACGCGTTGCAGCCCGCCGGGCAAGCTTTCGCCCTCGGCTACGTGGCGGTAGACTTCGGACATGAAACAGGCGGTGGCGGCGTCATCGACGTCCCACGCCGCGGCCAGCACCATGCCGGCGCCGGCGCCAAGCAGCGCACGCGGGAGCCCGAACCACTCTTCGCCCGGGCGTACCAGCGACCGGGCGGTCTGACACGCCGACAACGTGACCCAGCGGGCCGCGAGCCGCAGTTCCTGAAGCTCGGAACCCGTGACCCAGCGATCCGCAAATCGAAGTCCGGATCCGAGCGGCGCTTCGGCTCGAAACACCCCGTGCCCTGCAAAGTGAATCCATGCGGCGCCCGAGGCGGCCGCCATGAATCGTTCGGCGGTTGCCTCGGAACCGCTGAGGACTTGCGCGGATGGAAACAGACGCGCGAGTGTGGTGATCTCGGAGCGCGCATGATCGAGTCCGTCGGCATCGACCGCCACGAGAAGTCCAGCGGAGAACGCGGAGACCGCGGAGCGTCGAGCCGTGGCGAGGCCGAGTCGCAGGCCCGGTACCACAACCAATTCGCTCACCTCGCAGAGCCGGCGGCCGTCCGGTAGCGGAAGGGCGGCCCATGGAACGCGAGAGAGAGCCGCCACCGGGGTGATCGCAAGGTGCGAGGGGATCCGCCCGAGCAGCGCGATCGCCGGCCACAACACCGCCGCTGCCAGCGCCTCCAGTGAAGCCTCAAGCGCCGGGTCACGCGGCCGGTATCGGACCACTTGGGACAGCTCATTCGCCTCGGCCGCGCCGAATTGCGGCCCCGGGTCGGCCGACCACGAGGCGCCACGCAGGTGAAACGTGACCGCATGCATGAGTTCAGCGACCTCGCGCACACGCACCAGGTCCCACGCCGCGCGCACCCGTGACTCGTCGACCGCGAACCAACCGAGGCTGCCATCGAACTCGACTGCATCGAGTAGCACGCCTCCGGTTGGAAGTTGCCGTCGCACGTCCGACAACCGTACGCGGGGAACCCGCACCGTGCGCAGCACCCGCTCGAGCCGGGGGGCCGGTGCCTCGGTGAACGGGGGAGGCAATGAAACGAGTCTCGCACCCGAGCGAGTTGAGCGGTCGCGATCGCGCTTCATGGCGCCCGCCGCCCAGCCGCGCAGATCCTCGCTCCACGCGGATCGTCGCCCGCTCGCGAGGCTGCGACCGCGCCCGGACTCGAGCACCTCGAACGCGGCCTCGATCCGGCCGCGGTCGAGTTCGAGCCGCGCCAGCTCGAGGTGCGGCCACCCCCACTCACCCCAGAAGCTCGCGCGCCACTGTTCATCGAGGATGCGGGCGGCCAGGGCTTCCGCCGCAGCTGCCGCGCGCTCAAGCAGTCGGTGTGCGGCTGCATCGTGGTGCTCCGCACGCGCGAGCGTCGCCGCGGCCGCCAGCAGAAGGTGGCGGGCGCGCGGCGAATTCCGGCGCCGCGCGAGCAGGGTTGCCGCATTCATCGTGGTGCGGGCCGCTCGGGTTTCGCCGGCCACCACCTGCGCGCGCGCAGCGCCAATGCGCAGGCCGCCCGCTCCGGATCGCTCGCAAGTTCGAAGCGTCGCGC
>JABFRW010000092.1 GCA_013140805.1 Candidatus Eisenbacteria bacterium | reverse complement strand
CTCCTGAGCGCTACGACCTGGCGCTCGATCTCACCGGCCTCGATCGCGTAACTCAGATCCACGGGCCCTCCACGTCACCACTCATGGCGCGTCCGCCGAGCTGTGCGGGAACGCCGTCGCGCCCCCCGAACGCCGCCTGCGCGGCGCGCGCTTCGCCACAGCCGGCGCCTCCAGGGAGGATCTTGCCGGGGTTGAGTGCTCGCGCAGGATCGAATGCCGCACGCAGGCGCTCCATGAGCGCCAGGTCTTCGGGTGCGAACAACTCGTTCATCATGGATCGCTTCTCGATGCCGACGCCGTGCTCGCCCGAGATCGTGCCGCCCATGCGGATGCACATGCGCAGGATTTCGTGCGACACCTCGAGCGCCGCGGCGCGCGCCGCCGGATCGTCGGCGTCGAACAGAATGTGCGGATGCAGATTGCCGTCGCCGGCGTGGAACACGTTGCCGGCCTCGAGCCCGCGCTCGCCTGCCATGCGATAGATCGCCGAAAGGGCTTCGGCGAGCCGGGTGCGCGGAACCACGCCGTCCATGATGTAGAAGCCGCTGGCGGTGCGGCCGTAGGCGCCGAACGCCGACTTGCGGCCGCGCCAGATCGCGGCGCGCTCGGCGTCGTCCTTCGCCACCCGCATGCTGCGCGCACCCGCCTCGCGCGCGATCGCACCGATGCGCTCGACCTGCGCGTCGAGCCCCTCGATCGGCCCGTCCATCTCGATCAGCAGCACCGCGGCCGCGTCGGTCGGGAGTCCCAGGTGCAGCCACGCCTCGACCAGTCCCACGGTGTGGCGATCGATGATCTCCATCGCCGCCGGCACCATCCCCGCAGCGATGGCGTTCGAGACCGCATGACAACCGGCTTCGATGGTCTCGAAGTCGAACAGCATGGTGCGCACGGCCGCCGGCTTCGGCAGCAGTCGCACGCAGATCTCGGTGACGATTCCCAGCGTGCCTTCGCTTCCGATCACGACCGACAGCAGGTCATCGTCGGCCGAATCGAGCGCATCGCCTCCGAGCGTCACCACCGAGCCGTCTTCGAGCACCACCACCGCGCCGAGCACGTGATTGAGCGTGACGCCGTACTTGAGGCAATGCGGCCCGCCGGCATTCGTCGCTACGTTGCCGCCGATCGTGCTGACCTGCTGCGAGGCCGGATCGGGGGCGTAATAGAGCCCGAGCGGGGCGACGTGCTGCGACAACCACAGGTTGACGAGCCCGGGCTGAACCCATGCGAACAGCCGCTCGGCGTCCACGCTCAGCACCGCGTCCATGCGATTGACGCTGAGCACCACTCCACCGAACTCGGGCGTGGCGCCACCCGCGAGTCCGGTGCCCGCGCCGCGCGCCGTGATCGGCAGTCCGAGGGATCGCGCCCAGCGCACGACCGCCGCGACCTCGTCGGAGTTGCGCGGCAGCACCACCACGTCGGGCCGGTGCTTCTCGAGCATCAGCGCATCGGTTTCGTAGGTAAAGAGCGCCGCGTTGCTGCTGACCACTCCGTCGGCGCCGAGCAGGGCCCGGAGCTCGTCGAGATGGGAGGGGGTGAGCGGCGAGGCTGGAGAATTCATCGCGGGCGAGCCTAACATCGGCGCACGCGAGTTGGTCACCCCGTCGGGCTCGACACCGCCGCAGTGCCCACTGCTGCACTCGCGAGTGATGTGGGGTTCGCTGCCAGACTCGCCACCACGTCGGCGACCTGCCGGTAGCCCGTCTCGAGCAGGAACGAACTGTACCGCGCGTACGACTTGTTGCCCACGATGAAGTAGTCCGGCTCGGGGTTCGCGAGCGCGTCGATGCCGAATGCCGGCATCTTCGTGCAGTCGCCGCCGGCCGCGCCGCTGGCGCCCAGGATCGCCGCCGAGAGTTTCATGGGGCCGCGCGAGCCGTAGCACTCGTGAATCTGCAGCTCGCGATAGATCGAGTTGTCGGGGCCGTATCCGGTGTTGACGATCACCTGGTCGACCTCCTCGTTGCGCGTCTGCTCGCCGATCCGCAGCGCGACGCGGTAGCGATGCGTCGCCGAGTTGAACTCGAAGCCCTCGATCACCGCACCACCCACGTGCGTCACCGCCGGGTCGGCCCCCGCCACCAGGGCGCGCGCACCGCGATCGAGCGTCGCGCGCTCCGGCAGCGAGTCGTCGGCGCGCTCGAGGAACAGCGTCGCGGCGTCCCCACGCGTCGCCCACAGCACGCGGGTGCCGGGAGCTTCGGTCGCCAGCTCGGCGAGGTCTCGCACGACCGTGGCGGCGCTGTGTCCCGCACCGATCACCATCGTGCGTTTGCCGGCGTAACGTTCGCGGCGCAGCCCCTTCACGTCGTCGAGGTGATAGCTCAGCTGCGGGCCCAGATAGAGTTCCTGACGTGCCGGGATCCCGCCGTCGCCCGCCCAGTTCGGGGTGCCGTAGACGCCCGAGGCATCGATCACGTTGAAAGCGTGAATGAAGTTCTCGCGTCCCCCGGTGTCGCGGACCAGCAACCGAAATGGAAACTCGCGACGTTCCGGATTCGCGACGAGATCGCCCTTGAGCGTACCGCGCCGCGACACGTGCACGACCTGCGCGTGCGTGTGGACGCGGTCCTTCAGCTCCGGCAACAAGGCGAGCGGCTCGAGAACCTGCGCGACGAGTTCGGCGCCGGTCGGGCAGGCCTCCGGATCCGACCACTTCCAACCGCTGCGCTCGAGGCGCTCGCGCGAAGTCGTCCCCACGTTCATGCGCCACGGTGTGAACAGCCGCACGTGCCCCCATGCGCTCAGATGAGCGCCAACGTCCCCGCGCTCGAAGACGTGCACGTCGAAGCCGGCGTCGAGCGCGGCGAGTGCAGCTTCGAGGCCGACCGGACCGGCTCCGATCACGGCGAGAGTGTTGCGGGCGGGGAGGGCCATGCGGTGCGACTCCTGAGCGGATCGAGGGAATGCGAGGTGTGAAAGGACGAAGCGGAGCCTACCCGAAATGCGCCACGATCGGCGCGTGATCCGAGGCCTTGCCGGGCCCATCGAGACCCGCGAGCGTGCGGCCGCGGGTGCTCGGAGCGGCCGCCGCGTCGGGCCATCCGCGCCCCGCAAACCAGTCGAGCCGCAGCTTTCCGCGTCGTCCCGCCCACGCAACGACCGGGTGCGCGAGTGCGTCGAGCAGCCAGAACGCGCGCGACTCGTCGACGCGGTCGATGCGAAGCTGCAGCGTGGGGTGGAAGTCGACCCACGGCTCCCACGCGAAGCCCGCGGTGCGCAGGATCTCGAACAGCGGCTCGGCCATCGGACCGCGATCGGGCCACAGCAGTCGCCGCTCGAGCCACGGACCCGGAGTCGCCAGCAGCGCGAGTCCCGCCAGAAGTGCCGAGTGCCACTCGCCGCGGTCGAAGGTGTGCGTGTTGAAATCACCCGACATCACGATCGGTCGCCGCTCGCCCCTCAGTGCTTCGACGATCGCCTGCACCTGAGCCGCGCGATGCGCGCGGGTGCGATGTACTTCGAGGTGGGCGGTGACCGCGACGAACGGCGCGCCGGGCCGCAGGATCTCGGCGATCAGTGCCACGTGCCGGCCGACCATGCGCTCGAGATCGAACTGAAGCGCTTCGGGACTCGGCAGCTCGACGACCCGCGCGTTGCCGATCGGCCAGCGCGAAAGAATCGAGAGCCCGAACAGGGATTCCTCATTGGTGCGCCCCGCGGCGGCCGCAAGGTCGTCGTCGCGGCCCAGTGTGGTCTCGAGGAACATGGGGCCCCACACCCCGTGGCGACCGAGCGCTCCGCACAACTCGGCGGTGACGTCGCGATTGCCGGCGCGCGCCATTCCCAGATCGACTTCGTTCATCATCAGCAGATCCGCATCCCGCAGGCTCGGGTGCTCGCGCAACGAGTGCGTGAGCAAATCGAACCAGTTCCCGTGTTCGATGTTCCAGTGCACCGCGTTCACGGGATTGGTTTCGATGGGCGCCGGGTGTTCGCTGGCGGACGCGTCGGCATCGAAGCCCGGCGGCAGGTAGCGATGCACGCGCGCCAGTACCGCGTTGAATCGCGGTGCGAGCGATGACCACTCGGGAGCGGCGTGCAGGGCCGCGAGCGTCGCGTAGGGTTCGACCGCGCGCTGAAGTTGGCGGCATTCCTCGAGCAGCGAGGCGTCGCGCGTCATCGGAGCGGCGTCACTTGCGGGCAGCGCCGCGGGTCGCGAGCCACACCGCGGCCGTCCAGGTCGGCACCAGATCGAGGCCCGGAACCAGCTCGGCCACGAAGGTCGGAAGGAACGCCCAGTGCCATCCGAGCAGCCGGATCAGAAGTGCTGCCACGAGCAGGTCGAGTCCGTTGTTGAACGGCGAGAGTACTCCGGGGGCGAAGAACGGCAGCGCGATCCACTGCAGGAAGTCGGCGAACAGCGCCACCGCCCACGCGGCGCGCCGACGATTCGCCGAACGCTGCGGCAAGTTGACGCCGCCCTGACCCGGCGGGGGCTGAGCGCCCGGCAACGGGGCGCCCACGCGTTCGGTTTCGAGTTCGAGCACCTGTTCGTCCTGGTGAGTGCCATCAGGACGCGAACCGGAATCGCGGCTCATGAATCGAACCCGAAGTTGCGCGCTCGGCGCGCCGCGCGACTGGATTGCGCGGCCCGGGACCGCTCCCTACACTTCAGCCTCATCGAATCTTCAACGGGCGTTCCCGCCGCGACGCTCTCACCCCTGCAAGGAGCCATCGCCCGATGCATCGTCCGCGCACCTTCGCCGAGCTCAAGGCCTCCGGTCACCGACTGCGATCGGTCAAGGACGAGCTGCGCGCCAATCTGACTCGCGCCCTGCGAGCCGGCGAGCCCTTGTTTCCGGGCATCGTCGGCTACGAGAACACCGTCGAACCGCAGGTCGTCAACGCGATCCTCTCGCGCCACGACTTCATCCTGCTCGGCCTGCGCGGTCAGGCCAAGACGCGCCTGCTGCGTGCGCTGACGCGGTTTCTCGACGAGTGGATGCCGGCGGTCGAAGGGTGCCCGCTGCGCAGCGACCCGCTGCAGCCGCTCACCCATCACGCCCGCATGGTGCTCGAGACTCAGGGCGATCAGGCCCCGATCGAGTGGATTCACCGCGACCTCCGTTATCAGGAGAAGCTCGCGACGCCCGACGTGACGATCGCCGATCTGATCGGCGACATCGATCCCATCAAGGCCGCGACTCTGAGGCTCGACTACTCGGACGAACGCGTCATCCACTACGGCATCATTCCCCGCACCAACCGCGGCATCTTCGCGATCAACGAGCTTCCCGACCTCCAGCCGCGCATCCAGGTCGGCCTCCTGAATATGCTCGAGGAAAAGGACTTTCAGATCCGCGGCTTCCCGGTGCGGATTCCGCTCGACGTCGCCATGGTGTTCTCGGCGAACCCCGAGGACTACACCAATCGCGGCAACATCATCACGCCGCTGCGCGACCGCATCAACTCGCAGATCATCACGCACTACCCGCTGACGCGCGAAGACGGCATCGCGATCACCCGGCAGGAGGCGTGGACCGAGCGCGGTTCCGACATCGCGGTGGTGGTGCCGGGCTTCATGCGCGATCTGATCGAGGAAGTGGCGATCCAGGCGCGTCGCAGCGAATACGTCGATCAGAATTCGGGCGTCTCGGCCCGGCTGCCGATCGCACTGCTCGAGAATCTGGTCTCGAACGCCGAGCGGCGCGGGCTGCGCACCGGCGAAACGCGCGTGGTGACGCGGGTGTGCGACCTGGCGAACGCGGTCTCGGGCGTTTCCGGCAAGGTCGAACTGGTGCTCGAAGGCGAGCAGGAGGGCGCGCTCAACGTGGCGCGTGCGCTGCTCGGTCGCGGCATCAAGGCACTGTTCGCGCAGCGGCTGCCGGACGCCTACAAGCCGCGCAAGGGCCGCGCGGCGCAGGCCGAGTCGGAACCGCTCGCCTCGTCCGAATACCGTCCGATCCTCGACTGGTTCGCGAGCGGCAATCATGTCGAGATCGGCGACGACACGCCGCACGATGAGTTCGCCGCTCAGCTCGGCGCGGTCAAGGGACTCGCCCCGCTGGCGGCCAAGTATCTGGAGCCGGCCAGCTCCGAGGAGGCTCCCGTCGCGATGGAGCTGGTACTCGAGGGCCTGCACCAGCATTCGATCCTGTCGCGCGAACGCAGCGATGGAGCGAAGACGTCCTACAAGGACATGCTCAAGAGCATGCTGAGCGGATTCGGCGAGGATTGAGCCCGAGGGCTCGACGATGCGCTTCGACTATTCCAAATGGCGGGGGCCGCGGCCCAACGATCTCCAGTTCCTGAAGCAGATCATGGAGATCTATCGCAATCTGCTGCTCCAGACCGGCGGCGACGTCGACGAGGCGTTGCGCTGGATGGAACACTTCGGCGAGCAGTACGGCTTCTTCAACGAGAAGTTCGGTCTCGCCGACTTCAAGAAGATGCTCGAGGAGACCGGCGAGGCGGAGCGCACGCCGCAGGGCTTCCAGATGACGCCCAGGGGCGAGCGGCGCATCCGCCAGGATTCGCTGAACGAGATCTTCTCGACCCTGCAGGCCGGCGGCGCCGGCGATCACCGCACACCGAACGCGGGTCGCGGCGGCGAGCGGCTGTCCGAGACGCGCGCGTGGCAGTTCGGCGACAACCTGGCGGATCTGGACCCGCTCGCCTCGGTGAGCAATGCGGTCAAGCGTCAGGGCATCGAGAATCTCGAACTCGCCGAGGAGGATCTCGAGGTCTACGAGAACGAGCATCTCTCGGCGTGTGCGACCGTTCTGATGGTGGACGTGAGCCACAGCATGATCCTGTACGGCGAGGACCGCATCACGCCGGCCAAGAAGATCGCGCTGGCGCTCGCGCAACTCATCCGCACGCGCTACCCGAAGGACACGCTCGACGTGGTGCTGTTCGGTGACGATGCCACCCAGGTACCGATCAAGGACCTCATGAAGATCCAGGCCGGCCCGTTCCACACCAACACGCGCGCCGGTTTGCAGCTCGCGCGCCGCATCCTCGAGGGGCGGCGCGGCGTGAACAAGCAGATCTTCATGATCACCGACGGAAAGCCGTCGGCGATCCGCGAGTTCGGGCGCCTCTACAAGAACCCGTTCGGACTCGATCCCAAGATCGTGAACAAGACGCTCGAGGAAGCCGGTCAGTGCCGCCGCAAGCGCATCGCGATCACCACGTTCATGCTCGCGACCGACCATCCGCTGCTCGAGTTCGTGCGGAAGCTCACGGCCCTGAACCACGGCCGCATCTACGAGACCGATCCGAACAACCTCGGCGCCTACGTGTTCCGCGACTTCGTGCGGAACCGCCGCAAACGGGTGCACTAGGGGTGCGGCGCCGGCGCGAAACCGCTTGTGTGCCGCACCACGTCCGTACCATGCTGCGCTCATGAATCCTGCTCCGGAGCTCCGTCGCACCCTCGCGTGCTCGATCTTTGCGCTCCTGCTGGTGGCGCCGTGGCCTGGCATCCGGCCCGCACTGGCGCACGACGAGTCGTCGGAACTTGCGGAAGAGGCGGAGATCGAGAAGCTCGACCCGCTGACCCAGCACCTGGTCCGCGCCGAGTGGTTTCGCGATGACCGCGAGTTCGACAAGGCGCTTGGCCATCTCGCCCTGGCGCGCCGCATGGCGCCTTCCGACCCGCGGGTCGCCCGACTCGGCGCCAAATTCGAGTTCGACGCCGGGCACCACGTCGCGGCCGAGTCGCTCGCGAATCGCGTGCTCGCTTCGCTCGTCGACGACGCGACCGCGCTCGGAGTCCGCGCCCGCGTGCGCGCGGCGCGCGGTGAGGCACGCGCGCTCATCGACTACGACCGCTGGGTGACCTCGGAGCCGTCGCAGCGCGAAGATCGCGCACTCGAGCGCACGCGGTTCGCGGCACAGCTGCAGGGGCCGGCACCCGCACTCGCGTGGCTCGACTCGAGCGCGGTCGCGCAT
>JABFRW010000091.1 GCA_013140805.1 Candidatus Eisenbacteria bacterium | reverse complement strand
TCCACGGGCCCGGCACCGGCCCGGCGGCGGGCCCGTGGACGGTGACGCGCGCCAAGACCCAGGGCGTGACCCCGGGCTTCTTCATCCAGGATGCGAAGGGCGATCGCTTCATCATCAAGTTCGATCCGCCGGCCTACCAGGAGATGGCGACCTCGGCCGACGCGATCGCGTGCGTGCTCTACTGGGCGTGCGGCTACAACGTGCCCGACAACACGGTCGCGTTCTTCCGCCCCGAGGATCTGCGCATCGGCGAGGGCGCCAACTACGTGGACGAGCGCGGGCACAAGCGCCCGATGTCGCAGGAGTTCCTGGACGGGCTGCTGGCGAAGCTGCCGCGGAGATCGGACGGCACCATTCGCGCGGCGGCGAGCCGCCTGCTGGCGGGCAAGACCCTGGGCCCGTTCGAGTATCGCGGTCGGCGCAAGGACGATCCCGAGGACCTGATCCCGCACGAGTTGCGCCGCGAGTTGCGCGGGCTGTGGACGATCGCGGCGTGGACCAACCACGCCGACGTGCGCGGCCCCAACTCGCTCGACGTGTGGCTCACCGAGGGCGGGCGCACGTTCGTGCGCCACCATCTCATCGACTTCGGCTCCTGCCTCGGTTCGGGCGCGCTGGCCGCGCGGTCGTACGTGACCGGCAGCCAGTACTACGTGGACTTCGGCGTGATCGCCGGCTCGGTCGCCACGCTCGGGCTCAAGCGGTTCGCGTGGGAGCCCGTCGTCGATCCGGGCTACCCCAGCATCGGCTTCATCGAAGCCGACACGTTCGACCCGGTGGGCTGGCGGCCCGACTATCCGAATCCCGCCTTCGACGAGCGCACCGCGCGCGACGCGCGCTGGGGCGCGCGCATCCTGAGCGGGATCAGCGATGCCCACATTCGTGCCGCCGTGGCGCGCGGGCAATTGACGGATCCGCGCGCCGCCGAGTACCTGGCGCAGACCCTGATCCGGCGGCGCGACAAGCTGGTGGCGCGCTGGCTGGACGAGCCAGAGGCCGCGGCGGCGCCCTAGAAATCCGTTGTTCCGGCAACGGCTCGGTGCCATGCTCCCGGCGCGGGGCCGCCCCTACGGTCCCGGCCGAATGCACCCCGCGCCCGTCGCGATCTGACGCCCGTGTCCGTTGGCCGCGCCCGACCACGCCGTCCTGCCCGGTGCCGCAACATCCGTGCGACGACCCCATCCGCGCCGACCGTGCCCGGCGGGACCCGTTCGCGCGGAGCCGCACCCACGCCCGGCCGGGAATCCACCCGCTCGCGCGTGCCGTGGACCGGGGGTCGCGATCGAAACCCGCTGGGCTTGTGCCTGCCTGATGGCGGCGGCGAGCGTGCTGCTCGCGGTTCCCCTGCGCCCGCGCGTGCGGCTGGCGGCGTGGGCGGCCGTGGGACTGGCGGGGCTCGCGCTGGGTTTCGCGCTCAACACCCGCCCGCAGAACCTGGCCGGCAACAACTTCCTTCACTACTACCTCGGCGCGAAGTACCGGATCGACTACGGCGACTTCTACCGCGTGATCCAGGCCGGGCGCGACGCGCCCCAGGTGGGCTTTCGCGATCTCGACCACCCGGCCGCGCGCGTGCGCGGTACCGATCCCGACCGGCGCGCGTACTACATCGATCTGCTGCGCGAGAAGGGAGCGGCGTTCGATCCGCTGGTCGCGCTGGATTCACTGGCCGCGGAGGCAAGAACCACGGGCGCAATCTCCGCGGAGGCCGCCGAGATCCTGCGCGGCGCGCTGCCCGAGGACGAGCATGCCGCCTTCGTCGAGGACCTCAAGCGCTCGGCCGGCCCCGCCAACCGCCGCCCGCTCACCGATGACTATGGCTACAACGGCTCGCCGTTCTACGGGCTCCTGCGCCAGGCCGACCCTGCCCTGCATCGTGCGCTCGAGCCCGGCATGGCGGAAGTGGGCCTGGTGTGGCAGATCCTCGCCGCGCTCGGCTTCGTCTGGATTGTCGGTGCCGCTATCGGGCTGCCGGTCGCCGCGCGCGTGGCGTCGGCGGCGTTGCTCTTCGCCTCGTGGGACTTCGAGGGCTACGCCCTGCCCGGGCTGGTGTTCGGGGAGCTGTGGGTTCCGGTGGCCATCGCGGCATTCGCGCTGAGCCGCGACCGTCCCGTGCTGGCGGGCGCGGCGATCGCGTGGGCCGGGCTGGTCAAGCTCTTTCCCTTCGTGCTGGTGCTGCCGGCGCTGGTGCTCGGCGCGCGGTCGCTGCTGCGGCGCGCCCCCGGCGCCGCGCTCCCGGCCTGGGTGCCCAGGCTGCTGTTCGCCACGGCCGCGTTCGCGCTGGTGCTCGGGCTGGTGACGCTGCCCTTCGGCCGCTCGTGGGGCGAGTTCCTCGACAAGATCCGCTCCGAGTTCCTCGGCGTGCGCATGCTCAACGTGGTGAGTTTCGGACAGGGCCTGCTGCTGCTCGGCGTGCGGCCGCATTCCTGGCTGCTGCCCATCCTCCAGGCGGCTGGGCTGCTGATCGCGGCGTGCATGTTCCTGGCGGATCGCGAATCCGACCGGGGCGTGACCCTGGCGCGCCGGGCGCTGGTGCTGGTCGCGGCCACCGGCCTGTTCGTGGGCAGTTGGCCCAACTACTACGCGGTGCTCCCGCTGGTGCTGCTCCCCCACTACGCTCGCGAGCACCCGCGCCTGACCGCGGCGCTCGCAGCCGGGTTCGCTCTCTCCTTCCTGCTGCCCGAGTTCGATGCCACCGTGCTGCGCGAGCAGCCGTGGCTCCACATCGTGAAGCTGGTTCCCTACTGGGCCGCCCCGATCGTGATGCTGGCGCTCGAACTGCGGCAGGTGCCGTGGTCGGCGCGCGCCCGGCGGCTGGTCACCCCGGTGACCGCCGCGCTGGCGCTGGCCGCGGTGCTGGAAGTCGGGCGCATGTCGGCCTCGCGCGACCACGAGGCGCAGGCCGGCGACCACATGGCCCGGCGCGACGCGCGCGGCGCGGTGCGCGAATACCGCCTGGCAGGGCGGTTCACCCCCGGCAACTCCACCCTGCACATGAGCGAGGCCGTCGCGCTGATGGCCGCCGGGGAGACGGCGGCGGCCCGCAACCGGTTCGAACGCGCCGTGAAGCTGGATCCCGCCGACCCGGTCATCCGCGACAACTTCGCTCGCATGCTGCT
>JABFRW010000090.1 GCA_013140805.1 Candidatus Eisenbacteria bacterium | reverse complement strand
CCACCACCGCGTCGGGTTTGCGGGCCGCGACACGGCGTGCGGGCTCTGGCACTCGACAAGGCGCAGCGCGTCGCGGCCCGCAAACCCGACGCGGTGGTGGTGGGGGCGGATACGGTGGTGGTGTTGCGCGGCGAGCGGCTCGGCAAACCGCGCGACGCCGAGGAGGCGCTCGCGATGCTCAAACGACTCCATGGCCGGGCGCACGAGGTGTGGACCGGAGTCGCGATCGTTTGCGGACGCGATCGCCGCACCACCGCCGAGTGCACCCGGGTGCGGTTCGCGCGCCTCGAAGAGGCGACGCTGCGCGCCTACGTCGAGAGCCGAGAACCGCTCGACAAGGCCGGGGCCTACGGGATCCAGGGGCTGGCGGGGCAGTTCATCAAGTCGATCGAGGGCGACTACTACAATGTGGTGGGGCTGCCGCTCGCCCGGCTGCGGCTCATGCTGGCCGAATTCGCCTGACCGGCGGCGGAATCGGAGAGGTGCCAGGTGGTCAGCGGCTTGACGCCCATTTTTCGACCGTGTTAGCCTCCGTCGTTTCTCACCCCTAGACAGCGTGTTCCGGCGCGGCAACGGCCGTGCGCGGAGGTCCGCGCAGGCGGTCCATGGCCACGCGTCCGTTTGGAGGAGCAGCATGAAGACGTATTCCGCCCGCGAGGCCGACATCCAGCGCGAATGGCTGGTGGTCGACGCCGCCGGCAAAACGCTCGGCCGGCTCGCGAGCCAGGTGGCGACGGTGCTCAAGGGCAAGCACAAGCCCATGTACACCCCCCACATGGATACCGGCGATCACGTAATCGTGGTCAACTGCGAAAAGGTCGCGATGAGCGGCTCGAAGCCGGAAGACAAGAAGTACTTCCGCCACACGTTGTATCCGGGTGGCGCGTACTGGGTGACGATCGACCAGATGATGGAGAAGCACCCGGATCGGGTGATCACGCTGGCGGTGCGCGGCATGTTGCCTCGCAACCGGCTGGGTCGCGCCATGATGAAGAAGCTCAAGGTGTACGCCGGCTCGGAACACCCGCATGTCGCGCAGCAGCCGCGCGCATGGGAACCGACTTACTGAGGACGGGAGACGCATGGCCACTCTGACGATCAAGCCACACACGGGACGCCGCAAGGAAAGTGTCGCCCGCGTGCGCCTGTTGCCCGGTTCGGGCAAGCACACCATCAACGACCGGGTCCCCGTTCAGTATTTCACGCGCGAGTCCCTGGTGACCCACGCGTTTCGCGCCTTCACGGTCGCGAATCTCATCGGCAAGCACGACGCGGTGGTGCGCGTGAGCGGTGGCGGGCTCACCGGTCAGGCGGGCGCCGTTCGCATGGCGATCGCACGGGCGCTGCTGAGTGAGGACGAAGCATTGCGTTCGCTGCTCGGTCGCGAGGGGCTGCTGACCCGCGATTCGCGCATGAAGGAACGCAAGAAGTACGGACAGCCGGGCGCGCGTAAGCGCTTCCAGTTCAGCAAGCGCTGATCCGCGCGTCCGGGGCCTTCGCCCGGACGACATCACACACGTCGAGTGCCGCGCACCGGGGTCGGTGTCCCAACCTCCATCCGGAGAAGGACGCTGCGGGGCGCAAACCAGCACTTCGGCGGAGGAAGTAACCCCGGGAGGAGTCACGTGGCTCAGATCGTACTCAAGGATCTGCTCGAGGCCGGCGTCCATTTCGGACACCAGACTCGACGCTGGAATCCTCAGATGAAGCGCTTCATCTTCATGGAGCGCAACGGCATCTACATCATCGACCTCCAGAAGACCCTGCAGTGCCTCGACGAGGCGCGCAACGCGATCCAGCGTGCGGTGCGCGGTGGCGGACATGTGTTGTTCGTCGGCACCAAGAAGCAGGGCAAGGGCATGGTGGCGGAACAGGCCGCGCGCAGCGGGCAGTACCACGTCACCGAGCGCTGGCTGGGCGGCATGCTCACGAACTTCAAGACCATCCGCGGCAGCATCAAGAGTCTCAAAGATCTCGATCGCATGGCCGAGGACGGCACGTTCGAGAAGCTCACCAAGAAGGAAGCGTCGCGGCGTCAGCGCGAGCGCGAGCGCCTGCAGTTCGTGTTCTCCGGTATCAAGGAGATGCCCGGGCTGCCGGCGGTGGTGTTCATTCTCGATACCAAGAAGGAAAAGATCGCGGTGCAGGAAGCGAATCGCCTCGGCATCCCGATCGTCGGTGTGGTCGACACGAACTGCGACCCGAATCTCATCGACTTCCCGGTTCCCGGCAACGACGACGCGCTGCGCGCCATCAAGCTCTTCACGTCGTTCGTGGCGGACACCGTGATCGAGTCGCGTGCCGCAGCGCTCGAAGGCAGCGACGCGCAGACGGTTTCGTTCGGCGGTGACGCCGCCGAGGCCGAGAGTCGCGATGCGGTGGCCGGCGCCCGCGCACGCTGAGTTCGGACCCACTCTCCACCTTTCCGCCCGTCCGCGCCGCCGCGCGGGCGGGCGTTCCGACGCACGAGGAGTTCCATGCAGATCACCGCGGATCAGGTCAGGCAGCTCCGGGAGATGACCGGAGCGGGAATGATGGAATGCAAGAAGGCGCTCGCGGAGGCCGCGGGTGACGTCGAAAAGGCGGTCGAGAACCTGCGCAAGGCCGGCATCGCGAAGGCCGAGAAGCGAGGCGAGCGTGCGGCCTCCGAAGGACTGGTCGAGGCCTACATCCATCCCGGCAATCGCATCGGGGTGCTGATCGAAGTGAACTGCGAGACCGACTTCGTCGCCCGCACGCCGGAGTTCGGCGCCCTGGTGCGCGAGCTGGCCATGCAGGTCGCCGCGGCTGGCGCCGACTTCGTGACGCGCTCCGAGGTCCCGGCGGCACGGGTCGAGAAGGAGAAGGAGATCCTGCTCGCCCAGATGGAGGGCCAGGGCAAGCCGGCAAACATGCTCGAGAAGATCGTGCAGGGAAAGATCGACAAGTTCTTCTCCGAGGTGTGCCTCATGGAACAGCCGTACATCAAGGACGACAAGCAGTCGGTAGGCGACCTGGTGAAGGCGGCCGGCTCGAAGACCGGCGAGAACATCGTGGTGCGACGCTTCTCGCGTTTCCGGCTCGGTCAGGACTAGCGCGTGGCCGCGCGCTGGCAGCGCGTCCTGCTCAAGCTGAGCGGTGAGATCCTCGCCGGCGAAGACGGAGGTCACGGCATCGCCGAGGACGTGATCTCGAGCGTCGCGGACGAGATCCGCGACGTGCACGCGCTCGGAATTCAGGTCGGCATCGTGCTGGGTGGCGGCAACATTTTCCGCGGTCTGGCGGCGAGTGCTCGAGGCATGGATCGGGTCGGCGCCGACTACATGGGCATGCTCGCAACCGTCATCAACAGCCTCGCGCTGCAGAACGCGCTCGAGGCGCGCGGTTGCGATACGCGCGTCATGTCGGCGATCGAGATGGCGCGCGTGTGCGAGCCCTACATTCGCCGCCGCGCCGTGCGCCACCTCGAGAAGCATCGCGTGGTGATCCTGGCGGCCGGCACCGGCAATCCTTACTTCACGACCGACACCGCGGCTGCGCTGCGGGCGATCGAGACCGGGTGCGAGGTGATTCTCAAGGGAACCAAGGTCGACGGGATCTACAGCAGCGATCCGATGAAGGACGCGTCCGCCACCTTCTTTCCTCACATCGCCTATATGGATATCCTGAGCCGTGGACTCAAGGTGATGGACTCGACCGCAATCTCGTTGTGCATGGACAACCGTCTGCCGATCGTCGTTTTCAACATCCGCCAGCGCGGCAACCTGCTGCGCGTGGTGACGGGCGAACCGGTGGGCACCTGGGTGGGAGAGGAACCGCGATGACCCAGAAAATCGTTCAGGACGCCGAAGCTCGCATGAAGAAGGCGCTCGAGAGCGTACAGAAGGAACTGTCGGGAGTGAGATCCGGAAAAGCCACCCCGGGTCTGCTCGACACCGTTCGTGTCGAGGCGTATGGCTCGGTGGTCTCGCTCAAGGAAGTGGGCCAGGTGAGCGCGCCGGAAGCGCGTCTGCTCACGATTCAGCCGTGGGACAAGTCGCTGATCAAGGCGATCTCCCGCGCGATCTCGACCTCGGATCTCGGACTGTCGCCGACCGACGACGGGCAGCTGGTGCGCGTCGCATTGCCATCGCTGACCGAGGAGCGCCGCAAGGACCTGGTCAAGCTGGTTTCCAAGTTCGCAGAGGAAGGTCGCGTGCACATGCGGCAGGTCCGGCACGACGTGATCAAGGACGTGCAGCATCAGCAGAAGGAAGGCGTGATTGCCGAGGACGAGTCCCGTCGCCTGCAGGCCGACATCCAGAAACTGACCGACAAGTATGTCGGACTGATCGACGAGCTGCTCAAGAAGAAGACCGTCGAGGTGATGGAAGTCTGATCGTCGCCCGGCGGCTCGCGCGGGTGGCGCGAGCGCCGGCTGCGTTCCGTCCGCATCACGGAGCGCCCGGTATTCACGCGGAGGCGGCGTTGCCCACGCGCATTCCCACCGCCGAGGAACTGAAACGGCACGGAAACGTGCCGCGGCACATCGCGATCATCATGGACGGTAACGGCCGCTGGGCCCGCGCGCGCGGTGTTCCGCGCCTGATGGGACATCGCGCCGGCCGCGAGGCGGTGCGTGATGCGGTCAAGGGCTGCGTCGAGCTCGGCGTCGAAGTGCTCACGCTCTATACCTTCTCGACCGAGAACTGGAACCGCCCGCGCCGCGAAGTGCAGGCTCTGATGACGATCCTGCGCCAGACGCTGCGCGGCGAACGGCGCGAACTGCGCGATCGAAACGTGCGACTGCAGGTGGTGGGGCGGCGTGCCGACCTGCCGAAGCCGGTGCTCGAGGTGCTCGAGGAGACCCAGGCGTATCTGTCGAGTTCGACCGGGCTGCTGCTCAACCTGGCGCTGTCGTACAGCGGGCGCACCGAGCTGGTGGATGCGGCGCGGCAGCTCGTGGACGACGTACTCCGCAACGGATGGACCGCGGCGGACGTCGACGAACAACGGTTCGGTTCCTACCTCTATACCGCGGGGCTGCCGGACCCCGACCTGCTGATCCGCACCAGTGGCGAAATGCGGGTCTCGAACTTCCTGCTGTGGCAGATCGCGTACGCCGAGTTCTGGGTGACCGAGACGCGCTGGCCGGACTTTCGTCGCCGTCACCTGTTCCAGGCGGTCGCGGATTTCCAGCGTCGAGAACGCCGCTTCGGGCGCACCGAGCCGCGGGACCAGCCGTCATGACCGCGACCCCGCCGGAACTGGCGCCGCCCGAGCCGATGGCGATCGAACCCGCTGCCGCAGCTGGCGAGGCGCCGAAGCGCTCGTCGTGGGCGCTGCCGCTGCGCATCGCGAGCGGCGTGCTGTTCGTGCCGCTGCTGCTGTTCCTCAACCAGCTCGGCGGCTTCGCGTTCTTCACGCTGGTGGCGCTGGTGGTGGCGGCGGGCCTGATCGAGTTCTACACCATGATGCGCGGCCGCGAGCTGCGGCCCTATCGGCGACTCGGGCTCGCGTCCGCCCTCGCGCTCCTGTGGGTGTGCGCGCATCCGGAGACGCCCTATGTCACGTTTCTCGCCACCTCGGGAGTGTTGCTGGTGCTGGCGCTCGAATTGCGGCGGCCCGAGGCGACGCGCCGCATCGAGGACATCGCGGTCACGTGGTTCGGGGTGTTGTACGTCGGATGGCTGTCCGCGCATCTGGTGCTGCTTCGCGAACTGCCGTGGCAGTCGGGACTGCCGTACGCGGACGGAGCGCGCTTCGTGGCGCTCGCCTTCGCGCTCACCTGGAGTTGCGACATCGGCGCGTTCGCAGTCGGCCGTGCACTCGGCCGAACCCGGCCGTGGTCGCGGATCTCGCCGCGCAAATCCCTGGAGGGAGCGGCGGGCGGACTCACCGCCGCCGCACTCGCGGCGTTCGCGTGCCGCGCGACGTTCGCTCCGTTCCTGTCGTGGCTCGACGCGCTCGCGCTCGGCCTGCTCGCCGGCGTGTTCTCGCAGGTCGGAGACCTGGTCGAATCGCTGCTCAAGCGCGACGCCCGCTTCGGAGATTCTTCGGAATTGATTCCGGGACATGGCGGCGTGCTGGATCGATTCGACAGCCTGTTCTTCGCGGCGCCGGTCGTCTACTACTACCTGCGGCTCGTGGTGTTCGGCCTGCCATGACGAATCGCGTGGTGGTCTTGGGAGCGACCGGCTCGATCGGTCGCCAGACGCTCGACGTCTCGTGGCGGCATCGAGATCGTTTCCGGATCGTGGCGCTGGCGGCGGGCTCCGATCTCGACGGCCTGGTCGCGCTCGCACGCGAGTGCGGACAACGCGGGGTGGCGCTGCAAGCACTCGGACTCGAGCGCGCGGCCGATGCGTCCCGCGCACGCGATGCGCTGGCGTCCGTGTGTCCCGCCGCCCGCATCGAGGTGGGCGCGGGCAGCGCGGCGCGACTCGCCGGGGAATGTGCTGCCGATGCGGTGGTGAATGGCATCGTGGGGGCCGCCGGACTCGACGCTTCGCTTGCGACGCTGGCGGCCGGGCGGAGACTCGCGCTGGCGAACAAGGAGACCCTGGTGATCGGCGCGGAGCTGGTGCAGCGAGCGCTGGCGAGCGGCGGCGAATTGATTCCGGTCGACAGCGAGCACAGTGCCGCACTGCTGTGCCTGGGTGGACGACCCGCCTCGGAAGTTGCGCGCCTCACGCTCACCGCCTCGGGCGGACCGCTGCGCGACCATCGCAACTGGCGTCAGGCGTCGGTCGCCGAGGTGCTCGCGCATCCGGTGTGGGCGATGGGGCGCCGCATCACCGTGGACTCGGCATTGCTCGTCAACAAGGCGCTCGAGCTGATCGAAGCGCGCGCGCTGTTCGGGCTCGATTGGTCCCAGCTCGACGCCGTGATCCATCCGCAGGCGCGCTTCCATGCGCTGGTCGCGTTTCGAGACGGTGCGCTGGTCGCGCAGGCCGCCGCCGCCGACATGCGCCTTCCGATCCAGCTCGCGTTGAGCTGGCCCGAGCACTGGGAGGGCCCGGTGCCTCCGCTCGCGGCCCCGGACCTGGCGCGCCTCGACTTCGAGGCGATCGCGCCGGGTCGATTCCCGGCCTTCGACCTTGGGGTGGCGGTCGGAAAGGCGGGGGGAACCGCCCCTTGCGCGTACAACGCGGCGGACGAAGAAGCGGTCGCCGCGTTTCTCGACGGTCGGATCCCGCTCGGTCGGGTGGTCGAGATTCTCGAGCAGGTGATGGCGGCGCACGACCGCGAAGCGGTGTCCTCGCGCGCGCAGCTCGCCGCGGTCGACGAGTGGGCGCGCCGTGCTGCGCGTGAACGGGTGGCGGCATGAAGCTCCATGCGGTCGCGGCGCCCTCGCGCGCGACGCTGTCGCGCTGGGCGCGTGCGCTGCCGGGACGCCGCGCACTGGTGTGGGGCGACTTCGTGCTGGACGAGTACGTGCGATGTCTTTCCCGTCGCGTCTCACGCGAGGCTCCGGTGTTGATCCTCGACTGGCAGGCACGTTCGGTTCAGCCGGGCGGTGCGGCGAATGCGGCGCTCAATCTGGCGAGCCTCGGCGCACGGGTGAGCGTGGTCGGGTTGGTCGGGGCCGACCCCGCAGGCCGTGAACTGCGCGAGTTGCTCGAGCGCGCCCGCATCGATACCACCGGACTCGTCGAGCATCCGAATGCGGAGACGGTGGTCAAGACCCGGGTCGTCGCGGGCGCGGTGCACACCGCACTGCAGCAGGTCCTTCGCATCGATCGCGGCGGGCGCTTCGCGGCGCGATCGAGCGCCGTCGTTCGCTCACTCGCGGCGGCGCTCGAGAGTGCGGGAGGCTCGGCCGAGGCGGTGGTGCTTTCGGACTACGGCTACGGCTCGGTGACGCCCGAGCGCGCGGCTCCGTGGATCGCCCGCTGGCGCGACGCGGGCGCGACCGTCGCGGTCGACTCGCGCCATGCGGTGATGCGCTATTCCGGGGTCACGCTGGCGACCCCGAACGAGAGCGAGGCGTCCGAGGCGGCCGACCTCGAGATCGCGAGCGGGCGCGACCTCGAACGAGTGGCCGCGCGGCTGATCGCCCGCATGCGCGTCGAGCACCTGATCGTGACACGCGGTCGCGACGGCCTGACGCTCTGGAAT
>JABFRW010000089.1 GCA_013140805.1 Candidatus Eisenbacteria bacterium | reverse complement strand
GGCCGAGCCGCCGCAGCGCGCGCGCTCGCCGCGGCGCCGCGCAGCGTCACGGCGGCCGAACTCAAGAGCGGAAAGCAGGTCAAGACCGGCAAGTCGATCGTTCGCGTGTTGCAGCCGCGCGTACTCGAGTCGCGCCCGATCGGCGCACTGCCGCCCGAGGCCATCGCCCGCGCCGTGAGTTCGCGCCCCCTGGTCTCCACGCCTCGCCGCGACGCGCCGGCCGCGGCGCGCACCCCGCGTGACCATTCAGCCACCGAGCGTGGAGTCGAAGGCGTGACGGAAAAGGACCGGCCGGAATTCGAACGATTGCTGCTGGCCGAGCGTCAGCGCGTCATGAAAGAGATGGGCTATCTCGAGAGCACGGTCCTCAAAGTGAACCAGCGCGACAGCGCCGGCGATCTGTCGGGCTACTCGTTCCACATGGCGGACGTCGGAACCGACGCGATGGAACGTGAAAAGGCGTTCCTGCTCGCTTCGAGTGAGGGCCGCCTGTTGATGGAGATCAACGAAGCGCTGCGCAAGCTCTACGCGGGCGAGTACGGCCGCTGCGAGATCTGCGAGCGCACGATCGCTCGCGCGCGGCTCGAGGCGATGCCGTACGTGAGGCTGTGCTTGTCGTGCAAGGAGAAGGAAGAGCGGGAGCAGCGCGGCGTCTCATGACCCAGTCCCTGCTGCGGCTCCTCGTGATCGCAGCGGCGATCGTCGGTCTCGACCAGTGGACCAAGGACTGGGCGAGCCGGGCACTCGCGGGTCGCCCACCGGTCGAAGTGATCGGAGAGCTGGTGCAGCTCACCTTCACTCGGAACTCCGGCGTCGCGTTCGGACTCGGAGCCGGAGTCAAGTTTCCGTACTACATCTTCTCGATCGCAGCGGTGGCGGCGATCCTGTGGCTGTTTCTGTCACGGCGCGTACACGGTTTCGCACGTCAGCTCGCGCTCGCCCTGGTCATGGGGGGCGCGGTCGGAAATCTGATCGATCGGCTCGCCACCGGTGAGGTGGTGGATTTCATCCTGCTGAGCTGGCGGCAGTGGCAGTTTCCGGTCTTCAACGTGGCGGACTCCGCGGTGACGATCGGCGTCGTGCTGTTCGCCCTCGCGCGCTCGCCGCACGACGCGCCTTCGATCGCCAAGCTGCCGGCCGATGATCCGGCCGGTGTCGGCCGCGATCCGGCTGCTTCCTAGAGGTCGCGCCACGGCCCCGCCGCGGCGACCGACATCATGGCCGAACTCCAGCGCTATTCGGTGGACGAATCGATGGCGGGCCAGCGGATCGATCGCTTCCTCGCTGCCGCGCAGCACGATCTCTCACGCTCTGCGATTCAGCATCTGATCGAGGCGGGAAGCGTGCGCGTGAATGGCGCAGAGGTGCGCGCCTCGCATCGCTTGCGGCTCGGCGAGGAAGTCGTATTGCAGCCGCCTCCCGACCGAGTTCTCGAGCTGATTCCCGAGGACCTGCCGATTGCGGTCGTGCACGAGGACGAGGACGTGATCGTGATCGAGAAACCCGCCGGGCTCGTGGTGCACCCGGGCGCGGGGGTCCGCACCGGCACGCTCGTCCATGCGCTGCTCCATCGCTACCCCGAAATCGCGACGGTGGGCGGCCCCGGACGGCCCGGCATCGTGCATCGGCTCGACCGCGACACGACCGGCCTCATGGTGGTGGCGCGCAGCGCGCGTGCCTACCGGGTGCTGGTCGAATCGTTGCGAGCGCGCCACGTGAAGCGCGGCTACGGCGTGCTGATCTGGGGCGACCCGCGCGAGGCCCAGGGCACCGTCGAGGCTCGCATCGGGCGAGATCCGCACGTGCGCACCCGGATGGCGGTGGTGCGCGGCGGGGGCCGCGTGGCGAGCACGCGCTGGCGGGTCGAGGAGCGTTTTGGCACCGCGTCTCGCGTCTCGGCACAGCTCGGCACCGGGCGCACGCACCAGATCCGCGTGCACTTCGCTCATCTGGGATTTCCGGTGATCGGGGACCCGCTCTACGGCGGCCGGAAAAAGGAGTTGTCCAGGCCGGCGGCCGAGCGTAGCCTCGCCACCTCGCTGTTGAGCGTGCTCGGGCGTCAGGCGCTGCATGCCGAGGTGCTCGAGTTCCATCATCCCGTACGCGGATCGTCGCTGAGTTTTCGATCGCCGTGGCCGGCCGACCTGGCCCGCGCCCTCGCGCTGCTTCGCGAAGGGCGGAACGGCACGCCTCCGACCTTCGACCCTTCATGACTCCAAAACTGCCGATATCGGAAGTCGTGTCCTTGCGCATCCCGAGCCGCCTCGATCTGCTCGGCGTGCTCGATCGAGTCGCGCAGACCCTGTGCGAACGCTGCGACTTCGACGAAGACGCATGCGCGCAGGTCAGCATGTCCGTGATCGAAGCCGGCACCAATGCCATCCAGCACGGTCACGGCCGAGACGCCTCGAAGGCGGTCGACGTGGAGTTCCACCTCGGTCCCGAGGAGCTCGAGATCCGGGTGCACGACGACGGCAAGGGATTCGACATCGGCAAGGTGAACGGCGACGTCACCTCGCCCGAGCATCTGCTCGACGCGCGCGGCCGCGGCATCTTCATCATGAAGGCGTGCATGGATCGAGTGGAGTACGAGTTCGGCCCCACCGGTACCTGGTGCCGGCTCTTCAAGCGCCGTCCGCGCAAGGTCGCCTCCGCCTGAGCTTGATCCTGGGACGGATCCTCGCGGTGGACTGGGGTGAGCGCCGCATCGGGCTAGCCATCAGCGATCCCACGCAGACGATCGCGACCGGACTCCCGACCGCGATGGTTCGCAATCTCGAGGATGCCGTGACCCGCGTGGCGGAGGTGGTGGTCGAACGGGAGGCTGAGCGGGTGGTGGTCGGACTACCGCTGCATCTGTCGGGGGAGCGCGGCGAGGCCGCACACGCTGCAGAAGCGTTCGCCGCACGACTCGCGGAGAAGCTCGCAATGCCGGTCGATACCTGGGACGAGCGACTCACCTCGGTGATGGGAACCCGGCGTCTGCACGAAACCGGCCGCCGCACCGGACACCATAAAGGCAGCGTCGATCAGGCGGCGGCCGTCGCGCTGCTCGAAGGGTTCCTGCGCCGGCTCGCGATCGCGCGCGAGGATGCCGGGCGATGACGCGCCCCAAGGCGTTCGGACCGGGACGCTGGGCGCTGCTGCTGTTGCTGGGCGCGGCGGTGCTGGTGGCTGCCGACCTGTTCCTGCCCGCGGGAGTCTCGCCGCTCGATGAGCGTCGCGTCGTGATCGTGCAGCGCGGGCAGTCGCTGCGCTCGGTCGGCGACGAACTCAAACGGGTCGGCCTGCTCCGCAGCACGGTCGGATTCCATGGGCTCGCACGGCTGATGGGACTCGATCGCCGCATCAAGGCGGGGCAGTACTCGTTCCGGCTCGGCACGACGGTGCCGGAGATTCTTCGACTGTTCGCCCGTGGCATGAGCGGTCTCAGCCTGGTGACGATTCCCGAAGGCCTCACGCTCACCGAGGTCAGTCTGTTGCTCTCGAATCATCTCGGGGTTCCGATTTCGTCATTCGACTCGCTCGCGCACCGTCGCGAGTTCCTCGATTCGCTCGGAATCACGGCACCGAGTCTCGAAGGCTATCTGGCGCCCGATACCTACGAATTCCTTCCGGACACTCCGCCCGAGGCCGCCTTCCGAACCATGGTGACGCGCACCCAGCGAGTGCTCAGGGATGCTGCAGCGGGGCGCGATTCGCTGCCGCACAATCTGACGCTCTATCAGGTGCTGATTCTGGCTTCGATCGTCGAGGCCGAGGCGCAACGCGAGTTCGAACGCCCCCGCATCGCGCGCGTCTACTTGAATCGGCTCGAGGCCGGAATGCGCCTTCAGGCCGATCCGACCGTCGGATACGCGATCGGCCGCGGACCTCGAACGCGCCTTTACTTCCGCGATCTCGGCTACGCATCGCCTTACAACACCTACACGCACGCCGGTCTGCCTCCCGGACCGATCTGCAATCCGCGACGCTCGAGTATCCTGGCGGTCCTCGATGCCTCTCCCGGGATTCGCGACTTCTACTTCGTCGCCAAGGGGGACGGGACGCACTGGTTCTCGCCCACCTACGAGGGGCATCTCGAGAACATTCGCCGCGCGCGCGCGCCTGCCGGACCTCCGATGGACTCGCTGCCGAAACGCGATTCGACGGATCGCAGCCCGGTGACGCCTCCCGCAGCGGGTTGAACCGGCCACGCGAACGGGTCGCCGACCTCGTCCGGAGGCTTCAAGACGGGTGCTCGAAATCAGCTAGTGACGGCACTCAAGTCTCTGCGCTATCGTTACGTAGCACTCGACCTCTCGTATTTGCCGTCCGGGAGACGGGACGAGAGTGTGGTGACAGCTCCCAGTCGACACGACAGGGATCTGCAAGAAAGCAGGAACCGCAGTCCGCTCCGTGGGGTTTGAGTCCTACGCCCCAATGGAGGCGGCGGCACAGGATGCGATCCACGCTGGGATCGAGATCGACGTGCCCCGGGCCCCTCACAAGGCACCGGCACAGCCGATGATCCCGGTTCGGTTCGCACCGACCCGTGACCATCGGCTGTTCGTTTCTCCGCTGCGGCGGGTGAGGAGCAGGATCGGAATGTCCACGAAGCCCAGTGTTACGCGACCGCGCAGCCTGCGGAAGCCAATGGAAGCTGATCTCGGGTTCTCCTGGGGATCTCTCAACACCGTGCTGTTGGGGTTGGGGGTTGGAGCACTGATCATCGGCTATCTTGCGCTCTCCAAAGGTTCTACAACCCTTGCGCCGATCGCGTTGGTGGTGGGCTATTGCGTGCTCATTCCGGCGTCGCTTCTTTTCCGCGGGCGGGGCGAGGAACAGGGCGAATAGCTCAGCTGGTAGAGCACTTGCCTTACAAGCAAGGGGTCACAGGTTCGAACCCTGTTTCGCCCACCATTTTCGGCAGATTTGCTTAGCTCAGGTTTCAGGATCAGGTCCGGGCCCTTCGGGCCACGGGCGCGGCAGTGAAACGGCCGAAAGGCCGGAGTAAAGGCACAATAGTTTCCTTGACAGCGCGTTAACCGGCCGCCTAGACTTTCTCCTGTCTTGGAACGCCTTGTTATCGCAAAAGATACCTGTGCCTGCATACTCGAACTCGATCGCTGACCGCGAGTTCGAAAGGAGGTGGCTCGCAGCCAGACCTGATTGCTTGCAACTGAGCCTTGCATGACTTCTTTCAGCAACAGGGACCCATTTTTTGGAGGTGCAACGATGACTGGTTCGGTTCGCAAGGCCACGCTCCTTGCTGTATGCGGCCTCCTCACCGCGAGTGCTGCATTTGCGGGTGTGCCGAGCGCTGGAACTTCGAGTCTGAATGGTTTGTTCATCCGACTCGGAAGCACGAACAACTCTGCGGTGGTTGAGCCGCAGGTCGACAAGAACATCGTCGTCCGTGATGCACTCGGCGGCGTGGTTCAGAACAGCACTGTCGAGATTCGCTTCGGCACCTGCACCAGCACCGGTGAGTTCCGCCTCTGTGGAACCCAGCCGCACGCGGGTGTCGGCGTCAGCTGTGTCGACAAGGCTGTTGTCGCTGTGACGGACGCCTCGGGCGTCGCCAATTTCCGTGTCGTCGGCCACGCTCTGAACGTGGGCGGTGGTACGAGCGGAGCTCCGGCTGCTGGTCTCGGTAACGTGCAGTGCGCCGAGGTTCGTGCGGACGGTGTGGTGCTGGGCTCGCTGCGCGTCAAGGCGTTCGATCAGAACGGCGCCGCCGGCGTCAATGCCGTCGACGTGTCGCTCGTCCTCAACGATCGCTTCAGTGTCGTCGGTGGTCCGTTCAGCGCGTCGTACCGTTCGCGCTCGGACTTCAACGATGACGGCTTCGTGAATCCGGTCGATCTCTCCACCGAGCTCAACGTTCGCTTCTCGAACGCTTCGCTCAACAGCTGCGCCGCCCTGTCGGTCTGCGCGCCCTAGGGCAACGCTCACCGACTCGCGGTGTGGAGCTGTGACTCCAACCCGAGAGGTGGTGATGGCTGAAGATTCGATTGCGTCACCGATTCACCGGTAACAATTCCCCCTGAAAGTCTTACGAGTCCCCTGGAGGCAACAATGAAGAAGCTTCTCGTGCTTACCTCCGCGCTTCTGCTGATGGGAGCGTCGATCGCGTCGGCTGCAGCGCCGGGCGCGAACCTCGGCTGGACGAACTGCGGTCTGACCGCGACGTCTTCGAACATCGCGCTGGCCTGCGACGACAACACGCTCACCCGTAACCTGATCGTGTCGTTCCGCGTGCCGAACGCCGTGTCGGATTTCGTCGGTGTCTCGACCGTGATCGACGTCGCGGTTGCTGGTGGCGCTCTGCCGGCGTACTGGCAGCTGGGTGCCGGACAGTGCCGTGAGGGTTCTGTCGCCCTCGGAACCGTCGGCACGCTCGGCGGCTGCACGAACACTTACTCCGGTGCCAACCAGGCCGGCGGCTATGTGTTCGACAGCAGCCAGGGCCCGAACCGTATCCGTTTCCGTGCCGACTGGGTGCGTGACACGGGCGGTGCGCTTGTGGCCAACACGCTGTACTCGGGCCTCGTGCTCGGAATCAGCACGGTTGGCGCGTTCGACGAAGGCTTCGGCTCGTGCGCAGGCTGCTCGACGCCGGCGTGCTTCGTGCTCAACGGCTTCGAAGCGTTCAGCCTGCTCGGCGGTTCGCTGGGCAACTACGGCGCCGACGTCCGCAACTGGGCGACGTACCAGGGTGGAATTCCTGGACCTGGCGGCGAGTGCCCGGGCGTGACCCCGACCCGCAGCAACACGTGGGGTGGTGTCAAGGCTCTGTACCGGTAGTCCAAGCTTCACTCTTCAAGCGAACGGGCGATCGTCGTGAGGCGGTCGCCCGTTTCGCCTTCTGTGCCGCTTTGCTCGCCTCTCCTCGAGCAACATTCTCCCCCGAACGTTTATCGAGTCCCCCCGGAGGCAATCATGAAGAAGCTTCTCCTGCTCAGCTCGGCGCTCCTGTTGTTTGGTGCGTCGATCGCGTCGGCGGCAGCGCCGGGCGCGAATCTCGGCTGGACGAACTGCGGTCTGACCGCGACGTCTTCGAACATCGCGCTGGCCTGCGACGACAACACGCTCACCCGTAACCTGGTCGTGTCGTTCCGCGTGCCGAACGCCGTGTCGGACTTCGTCGGTGTCTCGACGGTGATCGACCTCGCGGTCGCAGGTGCCGCACTGCCGGCTTACTGGCAGCTGGGTGCCGGACAGTGCCGTGAGGGTTCTGTCGCGCTCGGAACCATCGGCGCGCTCGGCGGCTGCACGAACACCTACTCAGGTGCCAACCAGGCCGGCGGCTATGTGTTCGACAGTGCCGCTGGCCCGAACCGTATCCGTTTCCGCGCCGACTGGGTGCGTGACACGGGCGGTGCGCTTGTGGCCAACACGCTGTACTCGGGCCTCGTGCTCGGAATCAGCACGGTTGGCGCGTTCGACGAAGGCTTCGGCTCGTGCGCAGGCTGCTCGACGCCGGCGTGCTTCGTACTCACCGGATTCGAAGCGTTCAGCCTGCTCGGCGGTTCGCTGGGTAACTACGGCGCCGACGTCCGCAACTGGGCGACGTACCAGGGTGGAATTCCCGGCAGCACCTGCCCGGAACTTCCGACCCCGACCCGCAGCAACACGTGGGGCGGTGTGAAGGCCCTGTACCGGTAGTCGAGCTTCGCAGTTTTCACGCACGGGCGATCGTCGAAAGACGGTCGCCCGTTTCGCGTCAGGACGGCGACCTCGTCCGGACACGCTTCACCGCTCGCAGAACGGTTCGCCCCACGGGTCGTTGCCGCCCCAGCCGGTCGAAAACGATGTCTACAGGTGCTGCGGTCGCAGGCCGATAACCCCGAAGCCGACACACGCTGGAAGTGCGAGGCACGGTGAGGTTCGGGGCAGAGGCGGACTCGCCGTTGAAGACGGGGCTTCGGCCGTTGCGGTGGGGGCGATGCTGAGCTATCGTCCCGCCTGCGAAGTGGTGGGTGGGTGCGAGGCGACTCGCGCAGACCCATCGCGGCGTAAACAGCCGAACACGGAGACCACGAAACCGTGGTTCGGGGAGACCGGGCTCAATGACGAATGAGGGATCGTTCGGCAAGGCCTCGTCGCGCGCCATAGCGGCCGTGAATGAATCCCCGTCGTTCGACACTCTGCCGGAGGGAACCATGCAGAAGCTACTCGTTGCAGCGCTGGCCGCCACCCTTCTCACCGCTGCGGCCGCTCACGCTGCCGTTCCGGGTTCGAATCTGGGTTGGACCAATTGTGGTATCACCCCGACCAGCGAGAACCGTGTCTTCGCGTGTGACGACAACGCGGCCACGTTCAACCTGGTGGGTTCGTTCCGCGTCGCGAATGCGATCGCGGACTTCGTCGCGGTTTCGGGCGCGCTCGACATTCGCGTCAATGATGCCGGTACGCCCGCGTGGTGGTCGTTCTCGACGGGCGGCTGCCGCGAAGGTGCGATGGCGGCCTCATCGGTCGGCACGCTCGGCGGTTGCACGAACCCGTACAGCGGCTCGAATCAGCTGGGTGCGCTCGTGATCGAACCCTCGTCGCTGGGGCCGAACTACCAGCGAATTCGTGTTGATCAGATCCGCGATACGCCGTTCGCGCTGACTGCGAACACGCTCTACTCGGCCTTCATGCTCCAGATCAATTCGTCGGGCAGCTTCGACGAGGGATTTGGTGGCGTATGCGCCGGCTGTGCCACCGCCGCGTGCTTCGTGCTGAACTCGCTCGAGGTGTTCTCGAACGCCGATCCGTCGATCACGTTCGAGTCGGCCGACGTTCGCAGCTGGGCGACCTACAACGGCGGCCAGGTCGGGGCGGACATCTGCCCGATCGGCACCCCGACGCACAACCGCACCTGGGGTCAGATCAAGGCGCTCTACCGCTAGTTTCCGGTCAGCGCGCAGTCAAGAAGCGGGACGGCTTCCACCGAAGCCGTCCCGTTTCCGTTACCATTTCGGGCGGAATCGCCTCCGTCGCTCCCGTGAATCGCCGATTGCCGAAAGGACTCCCGAGCTTTGAATCGACTGCTTTGGATCGCCGCGTTCCTGGCCGTGCCATTCGCTTTCCAGCCCGATCGCTCCGAGGCATCGACGTCTCGTAAGGCAGCGCCCACCGCCGTCAAGGCCGCGGCTGCCGTGTCGGCTTCCACCGACTCCGCGATGCGCGTGCCGCCCAGCCTGTTCCTCAGCTGGCGAGCACCCCACGGGGTTTCGCGCGCGGTCGAAAACGTGGTGATCGAATGCTCGGGGGAGGCGAGCCCGGAGACGCTCTACGTGAGCTACGACCCGGGGCAGTCGAGCGAGACCTTCATTGGAATGGACATCTCGCTTTACTTCCGGGCGACTCGCGGGGACTCCCTGAGCTCCTACTGGAGTTTCGGCGGCGGCACCATGAACCGTCGCAACATTCGCATCGAGTTTCCTGCCGACAGCTCCTGGGGACTTCCACGCGGGTTCCGCGCACAGGGCATGGGAGCACCGAACTACCGCCGCACCCGCGAAAGCGGGCAGCTGGAGGTGATCTTCGCGGTACCGCTCGATCAGGCCGCCCCGATTCGGCCCGGACAGGTGTACTGCTTCGCCCGCATCATTTTTCCGGCCGCTTCGCCGATGGACGAGAACTGCGGGCAGCCGGTGTGCATCGAGTTCCAGCGCGGCGAATTCAGCTTCAGCGAATTCGGCGACGGGACCAGCGTGCTGGGCCGCCCGGTGCGCCGCTTCGCGAGCTGGAACTCACCGGCTTCGAAGGTGTGCGCCGAGTTCCGCGCCGCACCCGGAAGCTGGACTCGCTAGTTTTGACTCGCCGACAGGCTCGGATCGCGCAGCGTGAAGCGCTGCAGCAGGTCATCGCGCCGAAGGATCGGGATCTTCTTGCGTTGACGGGCCAGGAAGGCATCCAGCAGTTCGTCGGCCCTCTGATTCTGGAGCGCGGAGTCGACCATCGAGTACGCCTCTTCGAACGACAGCTGGTGGCCGGGATCGAAGTCGAGTGACTGCAGAACCAGGTAGTCGCCCTTCTCGTCCGGACCGTTCAGCAACAGCTCGCCCGGCTTCAAGTCCTGGAACAACTGGGTGTGGAAGGTCTGACCCTCTTCGTTCGCGCGCATCTCGCGGATCGAACCGCGACGCGGACGTCTGGCGATCGAATCCGCGCGCACGAACTGATCGAGCCGCGCTCCGGCTTTGAGCTGCGCGACCACCGAGTCGGCGGCACCTTGGGTCGAAAATGCCATGACGGCATACCGCACCTTCGGATACGTGATGTACTGAGCGCGGTGCTGCTCGTAGAAGCGCCGTGCGTCGGACTCGCTCACCGACACGTAGTTCTGCACCGAGTCCTGGAACAGCCGATCGACCATCAGCTCCTCGCGGCGCTTCTCGATCCACTCGACCGCCAGCGGGTCCTTCGCATAGCCGCGTTCCGCGGCCAGCAGGGCACGCTGAGGCTCGAGCACCACGGCGTCGATCTGCTGCCGCAGGCGGTCCGGCGTGTTCACGGCGGGGCGTGCGACCGGATTGACCGAGCGGTACGCCTCGACGAACTGTGCGAGCGTGAATCGGCCGCCCTTGAAGCGCGCCAGCACCTTGCTGGTATCGGCGAGGTCGAAGCGCGGCATCTGGGCGCCGAGCGAGATCACCGGGGCGCCACCGGTGCTCGAGATCTTCATCGTTTCCTGAAACTGGTTCGCCGTCCACACCACGTTCGCGGTGTCGTAGACCATCTCGATGCGATCGCGCAGCAGCCGCGAGATCGTTTCGGTGCGATCGCCCATGCGTGGAGCACGCATCATCTCGCGCAGTCGCGGCGCGACGACGCCGAACGGCGGCGGTGTGACCACACGCGTGTCGGTGCACTGCACCAGGTGGACGCCGTTGGAGTCCTGCCACGGATTCGAGATCTCGCCCTTCTGAAGCCGGAACACTTGCTCGGCCATGATCGGATCGCCGGTGGTGCGCTTGACCCAGCCGGCATCACCGTCCGCACTCTTGCTCGCGAGCTGGTTGTACTGCTTGTAGGCCGATTCCCAGGTCATTTTCTTGGCCACCAGCAGATCCCGCACCTGTTCGGCCAGCGCACGGTTTCGAAACGCCATTTCACGCAGGCGGATCTCGGTGCTGAGCATCGAGTGCAATTCCCGCAGATCCGCATCGGTCACGACGACCGAGTCGAGTACCGAGCGCTTGTAGAGCACGTTCGAGAGCACCCGATCCGTGTGCTCGCGCATCGAGGCGCGTTCGGCGAAATCGAGCGGGCGGTTGCGATCGCGAGCGACGCGTGCCAGCACCATGCCGTTCTCGAGCGTCTGCATGAACTGGAGACGACCGAGACTGTCGGTGTCGGGGCGCTGCTCGGGGTAGGACGAGTAGAAGCGGCGGATGTACTCGCGCACGGTCACCTTCTCGGTACCAACCTGAAGCAGCAGCGTGGTGTCCGGGATCTCGTTTGCGAGTTTGTGCTCGGGCTCGGGCGCCGGCTTCCAGCCCGGGGCCGCCTTGCCGGAACTTCCGGACGCCGGCGGGGTGGCCGAAGTCTGGGCGTGCGCGATGTGAGGCGAGAACGCGAAGCAGACGATCGCGACGAGCATCATTGGAAAGCGAGGGCCAACCGGCCGGCGCGAGGTGATCACCAGAGTTCTCCGCAAGTACGAGTGAGGCCGAAAGAGGGGGGAGCGAAGCCGTGAGAGCTTAGGAATCACGGTGAACAGGGTCAAGGATGAGACGCCGCGATGTCGCCCGCGCGTGGATGGATTTGCACCGCCGTGTCACGGCGCAGTCGGTCGAGGTACTCGCGCATCAGTCGCTCGCCCTCGATGCTCGAATACTGGCGCTCGGCCAGCGTCCGGGCCTCCTCGAAGGTGCGATGGCGGCGGGGGCGATACTCGAGAACGCGTGCGACCCGCCAGCCGCCGGCGACCGAGTCAGGGCCTACGGCGGCCCCGGGCCCGACACGATGCGCGAGTGCGAACAGCGCGCTGTCGGACTCGGCCGTGATCTCGGTGCGGTATTCGACCCCGCCGCGGCGACCGCGCGCGATCAGACTGTCGGCACGTACGCGATCGCGCAGCTCCATGAACATACTCGAGGCCTGCGCGCGATCGGGCATCACGAGCTTCGCGAGCTCGTAGCGATCCGGGATGTCGAAGTCATCGACATGCTGCGCGTACCACGCCCGGATCACGAGCGAATCGCGATTCATCTTGCCGTACACGTCACGCTGCACCAGGCGGTTGACGCTCAGGAACTCGCGCCGATCATCGAGCCGGTGGATGACATCGGCACGTCGTTCCGGATGCTGTTCCGAGGCCACGCGTCGCAGCCAGCGTTCGAAGATCCCGTTGCGAGCCAGATCGAGGATCTGTTCCGATGAGTTAATTCGCGGCCGCGACATCGGGTCGGTGCGCCGCCAGTGCTCCAGCAGATCGCTGGCGCGAAAGGGACCCTCATCCGAACTCACGAGCACGCCTCCGGTGTCGGCCGGCGGGATGTTCGGCAATGCTCCGAGGAGTCGCACCTGCGCCATGATCGAGGAATCGGGGCTCGGGCGCGGCAGGGCGCCCCAGAGCTCCGCCAGGCGCGAGGCAAGTCCCTGATCGTACTGGCAGTGGAGCGCCGGGATGGTGCGTTCCCGCAGCGCGATCCCCAGCATCTGAGGGTCCCGCAGGGTGTCGCCGCCGGCGAGCTTCTCGCGGGCCACGTCGTCCATCAGGCTGTCGAGCACCGCCCGCATCAGCAGATTGTCGCGGTAGGCCTTGAACTGGAGGCTCTCGGTGCGCGCCCACGCGACGCCTTGGTTGATCGCGCGTGCGGCGAGAAGCTCTTTGCCGATCAGAAGATCCAGAAACTCCCGGGCCGACTCCGGGGTAAGAGAATCCGCGCGCCCGGGCGGGGGCACCTGCCGCCACGCGGCGCGAAACGCCGCCACCGTGACGGGCCGGTTGCCTCCCACGACCGCCAGCACGGTGTCGGGTAGGGTTCCGGAGCGTAGAGCGCCGCGTCGGGCGACGGGCGCGGCCGACGGTGCGTTCGCCATCGCGATCAGCGCCACGACGGCCGAGCAGACCGCCATCCACCTGCACATCGAGAATCGGAGCGACCGACTCATGCCTCTCCTCCTGCCAGTTGGGGCCGGCGATCCTACCATGCCTGCGCGCGCCGAGGTCCGCGGACGGTCCGGGCGCCTCAGTCTTGACCGCTCCCTTGCAGCGTCCATAAGCTCGCCCTTCCCGATGACCTCCCGCCCCCTGCTTCTCGCCCTCACACGCGGCGCTCTTACCGCGTGGCTATCGCTAGGCGCCTTGAGTCTCGCGGTCGCTCACGCACGGGCCGATGGCGTGCGGGTGATCGCCTCGGACGCAACCGGTGTGACGCTGCGCGTCGAACTGCAGGGCTTCGATCTGACTCCCGGAACGGAGACAGGTCGATTCCGGATCGGAGTCGCCGGCCTGCAGCGCACCGACGTCGCGGGCCGGCCGCCGCTCCCTTACGCCAGCACGCTGGTAGCGATTCCCCCCGGGGCCCGCGTCGTGGCACGCGTGATCGCTCGCGACGGGGAGGCCACGCGCGAGGTGCGGCTCGAGCCGAGCGCTCAGCCGGCCTTTTCGCCCGGACCCGCCGGCGGAAGCGAGATCCCGCGGCGCGATCCGGTGGCTCCGCTCACCGAGGGTCCCTGGCCGCTCGCGCAGGTCCAGGTCAGCGAGCCGTTTCCGTTTCGCCATCATCGGCTCGCCCGGGTCGCGATCCATCCGTTCTCCTACGACGAGCGCTCCGGCCGACTCAACTCGACGCGCCAGCTGGACGTGCGAGTCGACTTCGTGGGAGCGACAGGCTCCGCGCGCACCGCACTCGAAGGCGCCGTGGTGGCCCCCGACCCGCACCTCGATGCGGTGCTCGACCGCGCCCTCGCGAATCCGGCCCAGGCACGCGGGTGGCGCGCGGCGCCGCGACTGGCGCGTTCCGCACGACTGGAGCTGGGTCGCACCGGCGTCGGTGGTCGACTCGCGGGAGCCGCTGCGTTCGATGAAGGCTTCCCGGAAATCCGGGTTCGCGTCGACACGACCGGCTTCTACGGACTCGACTATCTGACGCTCTCGGCGGCCGGCTATCCGGCCGGCGTCCCGATCGCGAACGTCAGTGTCCATCGCCATGAGTTCGTCGACGGAGTGACACCGCCCTACGAAACGGTCGAGCTGCCGATCGACATGGACGACCGCAACGGCAACGGCGTGTTCGACGCCGCCGATCGCGTGTTGCTGAGTGTCCAGAACTGGGCCGAGCGCAGCGGCGTCTCGCAGGCGCAGCGGCAGTGGGGAGACGCCGAGGTGATCTACGTCACGCAGCTCGCAGGTTCCGGGTTGCGCATGCCGCGGCGTCCGAGCTGGCGCAATCTCACCGGGCTCACGCCTCCGGCATCGTATCCGTGGCGGCAGCGTTTCGAGCGCAACTTCTCTTTCAATCGGATTCCGCTGGACACGCTCAGTGATCGCTACTACTGGGTCGGAGAGCTGACGTACTACAACCCGCCGGAGACGCTGTTCTTCGAGACCAACCATCTCGACAACTCGCAGCCGGCGCGGATCGACATGACGTTCCAGGGTCTCTACAACACCGGCCACGCCGTGTGGGCCGAGGTCCGAAACGGGACCGGCGCCACCCCGACGCGCTTCATCGACTCGCTGACCTGGAGCTTCAAGGTCGCGGCGACCGGCGGCTCGTCGTTCCCGGGCAGCGTGCTCGGTGCGGGACTCGTCAACCGAATCCGCGTGTGGGGCAGTCAGCCCGGCACGCCGAATCCGGTGACCAATGCGGTGGCGCGCGCGACACTCAACTACTTCGACGTCACCTACTGGCGTGCGTATCGCGCGCTGCGCAACAACCTCCCTTGCAACAGCGGCAATCTGGCCGGCGAGTACCAGCTGCGCGGCATCGCGTTCGCAAGCAGCCGGCAGGGCAAGGAGGTTCACGCCTACGATGTGACGAACCCGCAGAGTCCGGTCGCACTCGACGTCGTCGACACGCTCGCGCAGGTCACACCCGGCGCCACGCTTGGCGAATACAACTTCGACTGGCAGGACTCGACCGCGACCGGAGTGCAGCGCAAGTACGCGGTCTTCACGGTTCCGAAGCTGATTCCGGCCTCTCGAATGAGTGCCGTGACGCGACGCCAGCTCACCAGCGCAGCAGGCGGCGACTACCTGGTGGTGGTGCCGGAGGCGTTTCTCGCCGCGGTGCAGCCGCTGGTCGCGCACCGTGCCGCGCAGGGACATCGCGTGGTGGTGGCGCCCGCCGAGGGGATCTACGACGAGTTCAACGGCGGTCGCAAGTCCCCGCATGCGATCAAGCGCTTTGCGCGCTTCGCGTTCGAGAACTGGAACAGCTTCTACGTGCTGCTGGTGGGCGATGCGAATCAGGATCCGCAGCGCTTGCTCAGTACCTCGAGCATCGACTGGATCCCGACGCTCGACATCGCGGGTCCGGTCGGAGTGGCGCAGGGGCGCGAGCTGATCCCCGCCGATCCCTGGTACGGCTGCATCGACAACACCTGCGACGTCGACGACGTGATCGCCGACGTGCCGGAACTCGCGGTCGGCCGGCTGCCGGCGCAGAACGCGCAACAGGTCGTCGACATGGTGAGCAAGATCGTCGGCTACGAGGATTTCACTCGCGAGCCCGAGTGGCGCCGCAAGGTGCTGTTGAGCGCCGACGACGCATTCTCGGGCGAATCGTTCTTCGGCGGTGGCGGCGGCTCGTCCGGCTACTGCTTCAACGGCGCCGAGCCGGTGTTCGAGGAAATCAGCGATACGCTCGCACGCGTGATCGCGGAGCAGTCGGGACTCGCGCAGACGCAGATCGAGAAGTTCTATCTGCGGCAGTACCTCGCCGGCGAGCCGCAGACCGGCTGCCGGCCCGACCTGCCGGCGGTCCAGGGTCGCACGCATGCCGGCGTCACGCCGCAACTGCTGTCGCGCGTCAATGCCGGCGTGATGTGGTGGAACTACCAGGGACACGCGAACGAGTTCGTGCTCGCGCACGAGGACCTGTACGTCAACCAGGCGGGCAACGACGACTCACGCAACCTCGCGAATGGCGACAGCCTGTTTCTGTTCTCGGCGTTCTCATGCCACGCGAACGCCTTCGCGCGCGCCGGCGACAACGAAGACGAGCGTGGTCCGAGCCTCGGCGAGGACATGGTGTTGCTGCCGGGCAGTGGCGCGATCGCTTCGTGGGCGTCCTCGGGCTACGAGATCATGCCGGGCTTCGGTGGCCAGCACGTGAACACCGCACTGGGCCGCGCGATGTTTCGCGATCCTCCGTTCGATGCCACGTTCGGTGAAGGCGTCAGCCCCTCGCAGCGCGGCTCGCGAGTGGTGCTCGGAGAGGTCATCGGTCTCGCGCTGCTCAATTACGTGAGCCCCTTCGGCGGCGCCGAGCGCGGCGTCGGCATGACGTACAACCTGCTCGGCGATCCCGCGACTCGGCTCTCGATCGGCCGTCCGCAGGCGGTGGTGAAGGCGAACGAGACCGTGGTCACGAGTGGACTCGCAGTCCGCCTGCAGACGCCCGGCGATACCCTGCGGCTCGATGCCGACCTGATCTCGAACGTGCAGATCACCGCCGTGGTGCTCGAGCGCCAGCGCGGCGCCGTCGTCGACACGATTCCCTCCACCGACTACACGCTGACGCCGGCGTTTCCGGACACGGGCGTCGGCGGCTCGGGAGGGCGCCGTTTCCGGCTGGTGCACCGCACCACGCTCGCACCGGTCGACGTTCGCTACGTGTTCCGCACCGTCGATCGCTACGGGGTTTCGAGCAGCTTCGAGGTGCCCTTCGAGTTCTTCACGCAGCTGCGACTGTCGGGTACTCCGACCGCGAACGGCGATGCGGTGCCGCCGACCGCCGAGTTGTCGCTGCTGGTGCTGTCGCCGACTCCGATCGATCCGAGCACCGAGCTGACGCTCACCGTCGGTTCGCAGGCGCAGGCCTTCACCCCGACGCCCGCGAACGGCGACGCGTCGGGGCGCGAGTGGCTGCTGTCGTGGTCGCATGCCCCCTATTCGGTGGGCAGCTACGACGTGCACCTCGAGGTCGCGGGCGGCACGCCGCGCGACCATTCATTCCGCGTCACGGTCGGCGTCAGCGAGATGCGGCTTGTCAGCGCGCTCAATTTTCCAAATCCGTTCGAAGAGAAGTTCGGCACGCACCTGTCGTTCGTGCTCGAGTCGGGAGCGCCCGCCGACGTGCTGATCCGCATCTTCACGGTCAGTGGACGGTTGATCTACGAACGCGTCGAGCACGGGCTCGCGCCCGGTTACCACCAGATCCCGTGGGACGGCCGCGACACCGAAGGCGACGTGATCGCGAACGGCACTTACCTGTGCCGGGTGGTCGCGAAGAACCCCGCCGCCCAGGCCAGCACCACGCTTCGCATGATCAAGTTGCGGCGCCCGCGCGGCGTCGACGAAGAAGGTTGAGCCGCCGACCATGAGACCGGCCGCCCTGTGGATCGCCGTGCTGGCTGTGGCACTCGCCGCGCCGAGCGGGCACGCGCGAGGAGTCGTCAAACGTGAGAATCCGGCCGCGGTTGCCGTGCCCGCGGTCGACACGCTGAGTGCAGCCGAGCAGCGGAGCCTCGCGCTCGCCGAGGATGCGCGGCGCTTCGAGCCCGAGCTGCGCGCCGGCCTCGCGGATTCGCGCGCTGCGGTCCGCGCCCGCGCGACCCTCGCGGTCGGGCGGCTGCAGGATTCGACCACCGTGCCCGCGGTGTTGTCGCTGCTCGCGGACAGCGTCGCCGAAGTGCGGCGCGAAGCGGTGTTCGCGCTCGGCCAGATCGGCCACCGCTCGGCACGCGGAGCGCTCGAGCGCCGCGTTCTGGACACGGATTTCGAAACCGCACGACTCGCGGTCGAGGCGCTCGGAAAGCTCGGCGATCGGGCCGCGACACCCGCGATCCTGCCGTGGCTCGGCGCGCCCGACGCCCGGCGTCGTGCCGAAGCGGCGGTCGCGTTGTGGCGGCTCGCGGACTCGACGGCCCTCGACGCGTTGCTGTCGCGTCACAACGATCCCGATCCCGAAGTCCGATGGCGCGTGCTGTGGGCGCTCGAGAAGGTGGTGGCGCCGCAGCGCGTGCTGTTGATCGCGGCCACCCACGTCGAGGACGCGTCGCCGCGTGTGCGGGCCTACGCCGTGCGCACGCTGGGTCGGCAGAAATCGCCACGTGCGAACGCGTACCTCATGCAAGCACTCGCCGACGCCGAGCCGGCGGTGGTGATCAACGCGCTGCGGGCGCTGACCTCGATCGGCGACACCGCGTGCCGGGAGTGCGCCGATGCGGTTGCGCGACGCTTGACGGCGCCGGATCCCTACGTGCGCGTGACCGCGGCGACCGCGCTCGGCGAGCGCCCGTTGCTGACAAGTGCATCGCCGGCGGATCGTGACTCGGTGTTCGCGGCGCTGGCCCGCGGGCTGTCGGATTCCGACGCCGCCACCCGCGGCCAGTGCGCGCGTGCATTGCTGGTGCATCGCGGCGACTCGGCGTGGACGCGGGTCGAATCGGTGCTCGAGGACTCGTCGGTCTACGCACGGGTGAATGCGATGCAGGGACTGGCCGGCGTGCAGACGCCCGAAGTGCGGCGCTGGCTCGAGGCGCGACTCGACGAGCGCTGGCCCCTGTTCGTGCGCACGACCGCGGTCGACCTGCTCGGTGAACGCCGTGATCGCGCGGTGGCGCCCCGCCTGCGCGCGGGCCTCGCCGATCGCGAGGTGTTGTTCGCCGCCTCGTGCGCGGCCGCGCTCCAGACGCTCGGTGACTCGGCCAGCGTTCCGGATCTGGTACGCGCGTTCGCGACCCGCGCGGCAGCAGCGGATGCCGACGTGCGGAACGCGCTGCGAGACGCGGTGCGGGAGCTGGCGGGACGGGGCTTCGCGGACAGTCTCGAACGCGCGCATCCGGCTCCGACTGTGAGGCCGGCCCCCGAACCCGAGTTCGCAACCGCTTCGAGCGCCCGCGGCGCGGTGCTGCACACCACTCGTGGCGAGATCGAGTGGAGCTTCTTCAACGCCGAGGCGACTCAGACCGTGAAGAATTTCGTGCGGCTCGCCGAGCGCGGCTACTTCAACGGACTCGCGGTGCATCGCGTGGTGCCCAACTTCGTGATCCAGGACGGCGATCCGACCGGCACCGGCTCCGGCGGCCCCGGCTACACGATTCGCTGCGAGTACAACCGACTCCGCTACGAGCCCGGCATGGTCGGCATGGCGCTCTCGGGCAAGGACACCGGCGGCAGCCAGTGGTTCATCACGCACTCGCCGCAACTCCACCTCGACGGTCGCTACACGATCTTCGCAAGGGTCGCGCGGGGACTCGACGTGGCGAGCCGAATCGTCCAGGGCGATCGCATCGAGCGCGTGGAGATCCTCCACTAGCCGCGCACCGGGTGCGGACCGCGAAGACGCAAAAAGGACCGCCCGCGAGGGCGGTCCTTTTTAGTTGCAGATTCGAAACCGGACTACCGGTACAGCGACTTCACCGCGCCCCACGTCGCATTGCGGGTCGGCGTCGCGCCGGGACAGTCACCGGTGCCGCCCTGCCAGGTCGCCCAGTTGCGCAGGTCGCCCTGCTCGATGATCGCGACACGGCCCTGGCTGAGACTGAACAGTTCGGCCGCGTTGACGACGAAGCACGCCGGCACGTTGCAGCCCGCGCACATGCCGAAGCCGTCGTCGAACGAGGAGGCGGTCGACAGCTGGAGCAGGAACAGCGCGTTCATGGTGTTGCTCTGGAATGCCGCCGGTGTGTCACGCACCCAGTCGAGGCGAACACGGAAGCGATTGGGAGCCGAACCCGGCTCGATCACGAATCCGCCGGCCTGATTGGAGCCCGAGTACGGGTTCGTGCAGCCCGCCAGCACGCCAAGCGTTCCGAGCCCCAGCGCACCCTCACGACAGCCACCCGGTCCGAACTGGAACCAGGCCGGAATCGAGGGGCTACCGACCGTCACGTCCACCGCCGCCGAAGTGGCGACGAAGTCAGCGATCGTGAAGCCGAGCTGGCCGGAGGCGACCAGGCTGAAGCTCGTCTGGTTGTCGTTGCACGCGAAGGTGCGATCCGAACCCGCGCCATTGATGGTGCAATTGGCGTAGTTCAGATTGAGCCCCGGGACCGCGGCGGCGGCGATGCTGGCGCCAGAAACGAGGAGAACAGAGGTCAGAGCGAGTAGCCGTTTCATGTGTTTCCTCCGAGGGGGTCCCGACGGTGAGTCGGGTCGGTACTGGGGGTTTTGGGCCGGGCCGGAAGCAGATGCACTCCCAGAAGGCCTCTCGCCATTTGCCCGAGTGGGGGCGAACGGCAGGTCAAGGCTACCGCAAGGAGAGTGGGTTCGGGAAGCGCAAAGTGCGCCGGAACAAGCGGCTAAGTCGCCAATCTTGTTCGGCGACTCCGCAGAAACTGCCCCAGAAGCGTCCGCAGCCGCCCGGCCACGCGATCGGCGACCTCGGTGACCTCCCGATGGGTCAACGGAGTCGGGGAGAGCCCGGTGGCCTGATTGGTGATGCAGGAGAGGCTCGCGGTGGCAGCGCCCAGCTCGGCTGCGACCGTGACTTCGTGCACGGTGCTCATGCAGGCCACGTCGGCGCCGATCTCGGCTGCCATTCGGACCTCGGCCGAAGTCTCGTAGGTCGGACCGTGCCCGCCCATGAGAACTCCTCGATGCACCCGGGTGCCGGTTTCGAGCCCTGCCGAGACCAGCGCCTCGCGCAGCTCGGGATCGTAGTAACTCGCGACCCGACGCCCCATCCGGCGTTCGGCCAGTTCGTGCGGTTCGAAGAGTCCGCGCCGGCCGATGCCGTTGATGTGGTCCGTCGCCACCATCACGTCGGCCGGCTCGAAGCGCGGATTCATGGCGCCGACCGCGTTGGTGAAGATCATGGTGCGCGCCCCGAGCGCCATCATGACGCGAACCGCGAAAGTCACGCGATCGAGCGAATAGCCTTCGTAGCGATGGCTGCGGCCCGCGAGCGCGACCACCGGCACACCCTCCCAGAGCCCCAGCACCAGGCGCCCGCGATGCCCGGATACGGTCGAGGCCGGCCAGTGAGGAAGATCGCGGGTCTCGAACAGCGTCGCGTCCTCGATCGAATCCAGGACACCACCGAGCCCCGAACCCAGCGTGAGCCCGACGCTCGGGACCCGCGGGCTTCGAGCACGAATCGCCGCGACGGCCTCGGCGACGCGCTGGCCGAGATGTTCGGGAACGCCGGGCAAGGCGGCGGAATCGATCGTCATGGGATTCAGGCCTTTTCCGGGTCGAAGGGGGTTCCGAGTGCGCGTGGCGCCTGCGCGCGTCCGATGAATCCGGCGAGGGCCAGCATGGTCACCAGATACGGGAGCATCTGCAACAGCTCGCTCGGAAACGCCGATCCCTGTAGCGCGATCTGCAGCGCTTCCGCCGCACCGAACAGCAGGCACGCGGCGGCCGCGCCGATCGGATTCCACTTGCCGACGATCATTGCCGCCATCGCGATGTAGCCCCGGCCGGCCGTCATGCCGTCAGTGAACGATTGCTGTTCGCTTGCGAGCCACGCACCTGCGAGGCCCGCGAACAATCCCGAAATCAGAACTCCGGCCCAGCGATAGCGTGCCACCGAGAGTCCGAGCGAGGCCCCGGCCTGCGGGTGCTCGCCCATCGAGCGCAGGCGCAAACCGAATACGGTGTCGAACAGGACGCGGTGCGCGATCAGCACCATGGCGACCGCGATCCACAGCAACGGAGCGCCGAGCACCGGCCCGAGCGCCGGCAACGATTCGAGTGCCGCGATCGGCTCGAAGCCCGCCACTCGCTCCGAGTGGGACGAAGAGTGGAACACCGCATTGAGCACGAACTTGGTGAGCCCGGCGGCGAGCAGATTGATTCCGAGGCCGCTCGTGATCTGATCGGCGCGCAGATGCACCGTGATCCAGGCGTGGAGCGCGGCCGTCAGTGCGCCCGCGGCGAGCGCGCCCGCGAGTCCCGCCCAGGGTGAACCGGTGGGCCACGCGGCGAGCGTGTAGCCGAGCGCACCGTTCAACATCATGCCCTCGAGCCCGATGTTGATGACTCCGGACCGCTCGCTGTAGGTCGCGCCGATCGCCGCCAGGGCATACGGCACGCTGATGCGAAGTGCGGCGGCGAGGAACGCGAGCGACTCGATCATGCGAACTTTCTCAAGCGTCGCTCGGCGACCGCGGCGATGCCGATGGCGGACAGGATCACGAGCGCCTCGAGGATGTTGACGAGTTCGCGCGGGACGCGGGCGTTGATCGCGAGTCCGCCGTGACCGAGCACTCCGAACACCAGCGCCGCGAGCACCACTCCGAGCGGATGATTGCGTCCCAGCAGGGCGACCGCAATGCCCAGGAATCCGACGCCGCCCGAAAAGCCCAGCTCGAAGAAGTGTTTGTAGCCGAGCACGAAATTCGCTCCGCCGAGTCCCGCGATCGCTCCCGACAGTGCGAGCGCTCCGACCTGCGCGCGCCCGACCGCGACGCCTCCGTACTCGGCGGCACCCGGACTCAAGCCGAGGGTGCGCCACTCGAATCCGCGCCGGGTGCGGAACAGCACGAATCCGACCCACACCGCGAGCACGACACCGAGTGCGAGCGTGAAGTTCGCGGGTGAGCCCTTGAGCGCCGGCAGCAGCGCCGAGAGGCGCGGAATGTGGGCGCCTGCACCGATCTCGGCGGTGTGGACGGTGGCGGGCACGAAGTGTCCGTGGCCGAGGTAGGAGACGAGCGCGAACGCGATGAAATTCAGCATGATCGTATTGATGACTTCATGAGCGCCGAAACGCGCCTTGAGCCATCCGGGGATGGCGCCCCATAACGCGCCCGCACCGGCCGCCGCCGCCAGGCACAGCACCAGCAGGAGCGGAAACGGCCCGTCCTTCCACGCGACTCCGACCAGTGCGGCGGCGAATGCGCCCAGGTAGAGCTGCCCCTCGGCTCCGATGTTGAACAGCCCGGCGCGGAACCCGAACGCCACCGCGAGTCCTGTGAAGATGAGTGGTGTGGCCTTGAACAGTGTCTGACCGATGCCGTATCCGGTGCCGAGGGTTTCTCGCAGCATCAGGCCGTAGATCTCGAACGGGTTCTCGCCGATCAGCGCGATGAAGACGCCTCCGATCGCAAACGCGATCAGCAGTGCCCCGAGCGTCGCCGCGAGTTCGAGCCGGGTGCGAAGCCGCGCGGCCGCCCTCGCCTCCGGCTGGGAGCTGGCGCGCGGGCTGGAGCCGAACCCGCGGGTTCCGCGCGTCACTCGTTCGTCGCGCTGTTCGTGCGGCGGCGGTGAGCTCAATCGCGGCTCCGTTCACGGCCGCACATGAAGAGGCCGAGTGTGCGCTCGTCGGTTTCGCCCGGCGTGGTCTCGTGAACCAGGCGTCCGGCGTGCATCACGAAGATCCGGTCGCTGAGCGCCAGGATCTCCGAGAGTTCGGAGGACACCAGCAGCACCGCGCGACCGGCGGCGCGGGCGGCGAGCAGGCGCGCGTGAATCGCGGCGACCGCACCGAGATCCACCCCGCGCGTCGGGTGCGCCGCGATCACCGCCAGCGCTTGACGCGACAACTCGCGCGCGACCACCAGCTTCTGCTGATTGTCGCCCGAGAG
>JABFRW010000088.1 GCA_013140805.1 Candidatus Eisenbacteria bacterium | reverse complement strand
CCTTCGTGCTCGAGACGCCGGATCTCGTCGCGCAGCTCGGCCGCGCGTTCGTAGTTCTCGCCTTCGAGCGCGCGGCGCAGTTCGTCATACAGGCGCTGGACCTGACGCGAGCGTTCGAGTCCCGCGCCCTCGCGATTCGGATGGCGACCGCGGTGCCGCGTGTCGCCGTGGATCTGGCGCAGCAGGCGACGGAGCTGCGGCTGAAACGCGACGTAGCACTCGGAGCACCCGAGGCGGCCGGTCTCCTTGAACGACGAGTACGGCAACTGGCAGCGCGGGCACTGCACGCTCCCGACCCGCTCTTCCTCGTTCGCGGTCGTGCTGTCGACCATGCCGGCGAGAATGTCCGAGATCTCGAATGACTTGGCGGTCGGGCTCTGCAGCCCCTTCTCCTCGGCGCAGCGCTCGCACACGTGGATCTCCGTCATCTTGTTGTCGTGAATCTCGGTGAAGTGCACGTTCGCCGGATTCTTGCCGCAGATCTGGCACAGCACGCTCACACCTCCGAGTTCCACGGACTCAACCGGCCATCCACGAGTTTCACGGTGCGATCCGCTCGACGCGCGAGCCGCTCGTCGTGGGTCGCGATCACGAAGGTGCGCTGCCGCTCGCGCGCCAGTCGCACCAGGAGATCGTGCAGCGCTTCGGCCGAGACCGGGTCCAGATCGCCACTCGGCTCGTCTGCGAGCACCAGGTCCGGTTCGGGCGCGAGTGCTCTCGCCACCGCGACCCGTTGTGCCTCACCGCCCGAGAGCTGCGACGGCAGGTGACTCCAGCGGGCCGGCAAGCCGACCGACTCGAGTGCCTCGCGGGCGCGTGCGCGCGCCACACCGGGCTCGACCCCTGCGATCAGCAGCGGCATCATCACGTTCTCCTCAGCGGTGAACTCGGGCAGCAGATGATGGAACTGGAACACGAATCCCAGACGCTTTGCGCGCACCGCAGCCAGTGCGCTTTCGGATAGATGCTCCACCCGCTCTCCGCGAATCGCGACCGTGCCACGGTCCGGTCGATCGAGTGTTCCGAGGATGTTCAGCAGGGTGCTCTTGCCGACCCCGGAAACTCCGAGAATAGCCAGAATTGTGCCACGCGGGACTTCGAGATCGACGGCGTCCAGGACCAGCAGATTTCCCGCCGGCGCCGAGTAGGAACGTGAAACGCCATGCACGCTGAGAACCAGGTCTCGGCCTTCAAGGTCCTTGTTTGCATGCGATTCAGAGATCGAGCTCATCGGTTACCTCAGGCCTGTCGCCGGATCGCCTCGACCGGATCCAGAAGCGACGCCCGCCATGCCGGGTAGAGGGCAGCGGCCAGACAAAGTCCTACGGTGGCCAGGATCACGGCAATGAAGTCGGGCGCCTCGGGCCGCACGGGCAGGCGTTCGATGAAGTAGACGTCGCCCGGAAGCGTGACGATCGGGTAGCGCGCCAGCAGCGCGATCGCCAGCCCGCCGAGCCCGGTGCCGATCGTCACGCCGAAGCCGCCGATGAGCAGACCCTCGACCAGGAAGATGCGAAGGATCAGCGCGCGGCTGGCGCCGAGTGACTTGAGCACGCCGATGTCGCGACGCTTCTCGCTCACCACCATGAACAGGGTGCTCACGATGCTGAATGCCGCGACCAGAACGATCAGCGCGAGGATCAGGAACATCACCGCCTTCTCGAGCTTCATCCAGGTGAACAGATTGCGATTGAGATCCATCCAGTTGTTCGCGCGCAGCGTCGGGTCGCCCGAATCGTGCTCGCCCGGATCGCTCCCGGGCCGAGCCACCTCGACCAGGATGCGATCCGCGGTGGCCGGCGCGTCGAACATGTCGCGCAGTCGCACGGCGACACCGGTGACCGACGTGCCGAGGCCGAAGAACTCTTGTGCCGCCGGAATCGACACGAATCCGAAGCTCGAATCGTAGGTGTAGAGCCCCGAGCGGAAAATCGCCGCGAGCACGAAGCGACGCAGCTTGGTCTGGTAGCCGGTCACCGAGCGGCCGGAACCCGTGAAGGTCGCGAGCAGCACGGTGTCGCCGACCGTGATCGAGAGCCGGTTCACGACTTCACTCCCGAGCGCCACCTCGGGGAGCGCATCGCCCGCCCCGTCTCCGAGACGCGCCAGCACGGGGGTCAGATTGCGGGCGATCGACGTCACGTCGTTCTCGCGCGCGAGGTCGACGCCCTTGACCACCACGCCTTCCGCGAAGCCGCCGTGGAATACCATCGCCTTCGCGTAGGTGAACGGAGCGACTCCCACGACGCCTGCGACGCGACGTGCCCGGCGCATCACGGCCTCGGGATCACGCAGTCCGGCGGTGTCGTGCCCGAGCAGCACGATGTGCGCGTCGGTCCCGGCGATGCGAGTCTGCACCTCGCTCTCGAAGCCGTTCATGACCGCCAGCACCACCAGCAGCGCCATGACTCCGACCGCGACTCCTCCGATCGAAATCGCGGTGAGCAGGGTGATGAAACCGCTCTGCCGCCGCGTCTTCAAGTACCGGGCGGCGATCCAGAACGGGAGGTTCAATGCGGCGCGAGGGGGGCCGAGGGCGCGTCCTCCTCCGCGGTCTCGTCGTCGGACACCGGCCGGCCCTCCTCGGGTCTCAGTTGAGGAAACAACTGCACCTCACGAATCGAGCGCGAGTTCGTGAGCAGCATGACGAGCCGGTCGAATCCGATCCCCACCCCACCGGTCGGCGGCATCCCGTACTCGAGCGCCCGGAGATAGTCGTGGTCGAGCATCTGAGCCTCGTCGTCGCCGGCCGCCCTCAGCGCCATCTGGGCTTCGAACGCGGCGCGCTGAGCATCGGGGTCGTTCTGCTCCGAGAACGCATTGGCCAGTTCCATACCGGCTGCGAACACTTCGAAGCGCTCCACCACGCCGGGCCGCGTGCGACTGAGGCGCGCCAACGGCGACATCTCGGCCGGGAAGTCGACCAGAAAACACGGTTGATCGAGCTCCGGCTGGACCAGCGCGCTGAACAGCTCGTCGAGCATGGTTCCAGCTCCCGAGCCGGGACGCACCGAGAGTCCGTGCGCCGCGAGCAGGCGCTGCATGCGGGCCGGCGCCAGGTCGTCGACCCGCTCCCCTACTTTGTCGCTCACGCGATCGATCATCGAGACGCGCGGCCACGGCGGCGTGAAGTCGAGCGCGTGTCCCTGGTACTCGAGCCTCGTTCCTCCGGTCGCAGTCTCGAGCGCTCGCACGAACAGGGCCTCCGTGACGCTCATCATGTCGTGCACGTCCGCGAAGGCCTGGTAGTACTCGAGGATCGTGAATTCCGGATTGTGCGACCGATCCATGCCCTCATTGCGGAAGTTGCGCGAGAACTCGTAGACGCGATCCAGACCGCCGACGATCAGGCGTTTGAGATACAACTCGTCCGAAATACGCAGGTACAGTTCCATGTCGAGCGCGTGGTGGCGCGTCACGAACGGGCGCGCGAACGCACCGCCGTAGAGCGGCTGCAGCACCGGCGTCTCGACCTCGAGATAGCCGAGGCCGTCGAGGAACTCGCGGATCGCCCGCGTCACCCGCGAGCGGGTTCGAAACACCTCGCGCACCGGCAGGTTCACGAACAGATCGGCGTAGCGCTGGCGATACCGCGTCTCGGGGTCCTGAAGCCCGTGCCACTTCTCGGGCAGCGGGCGGATCGATTTCGCCAGCAGTTCGACCGCGTCCGCGCGCACCGTGATCTCACCGGTGCGGGTACGGAACACCGGACCCTCGACTCCGACCCAGTCACCGACGTCGAGCAATTCATAGCGGCGATACTGGTCACCGAGCTGATCGGCGCGGAAATACGCCTGTACGCGCCCACTGCGATCCAGCAGATGCGCGAAGCCCGCCTTGCCGTGCCCGCGCAGCGTCATCGCGCGCCCTGCGATCCGGACTCGCTCACCGGGCTGCTCGGTGACGCGATCCCCCCACGCGAGGATCTCGGCCGCGTGGTGGGTGACCTCGTAGCGATAGGCGTAGGGCTCGACGCCGATCTCGCGCCAGCGCGCGATCTTCTCGCGTCGCTGGTCCATCAGCAGACGCAGTGACATGGCTCTCCTCGCGATGGCGGTGCGCACACCGCACGGCAGGGCTCGAATCGCGCGACTCTAGGCAGCGTGCGCGCGGGGTGTCAACCGCGGCCGTGGCCCGTGCGGCGTCAGCGCGCGCCCGCCGCGCGCGTGACTCCCTCGAACTGGAGCTTGTGTGCGCGGGGATCGACCGCGACCGGATACCGGCCGGTGAAGCACGCGCTGCAATAGCGCTCGGGCTCGCGCTCGCACGCCAGCAATCCCTCGTGCGAGAGATAGCCGAGCGAATCCACACCGAGGAACTCGGCGATCTCCGCCACACTCTTGACCGCGCCGATCAACTCCCGCCGACTCGGCGTGTCGATCCCGTAGAAGCACGGATGCGTCACCGGGGGTGAGCCGACTCGAAAGTGGACTTCGCTCGCACCCGCGCGCCGCAGGATACGAACCAGCTTGCGACTCGTCGTGCCGCGCACGATCGAATCGTCCACCACCACCACTCGCCGTCCCTCGAGCACCTCGCGCACCGGATTGAACTTGATGCGAACGCTCGAGTCGCGCTCTTCCTGCAGCGGCTGGATGAACGTGCGGCCGATGTAGTGGTTGCGGATCAGACCGAGCTCGAACGCCGTGCCCGACGCCTCGGAGTAGCCGAGCGCGATCGAGTTGCTGGAGTCCGGCACCGCGATCACCACGTCGGCCTCCGCCGGCTGCTCCGCGGCGAGTCGATGGCCGATGCGCCGCCGCACCCGATCGACCCCTTCACCGAACACGCGACTGTCGGGGCGCGAGAAGTAGATGTGTTCGAAGATGCAGTGGCGTGCCGGCTCGGCGGCCGGCAGCGCCCGCCGCGAACGCATGCCCTGCGAATCGAGCCGCACCAGCTCACCGCGCTCGACGTCGCGCACGTAGTCCGCGCCGACCAGATCGAGCGCGCAGGTCTCGCTCGCGACCACGTACCCGTCCCCCAGCCGACCGATGCACAGCGGCCGGAAGCCGTGCGCGTCGCGCAGCGCGAACACCGCATCGGGGGCCAGCACCACGAGCGAGAATGCACCGGTCACCTGCTGCGCGGCCTCGACCAGTGCATCCTCGACCGAGCAGTCGCCGGCCAGCGCCATCAAGTGAAGGAGCACTTCCGTATCGAGCGTGGTCTGAAAGATCGAACCGGCGCCCTCGAGCCCCTCTCGCAGAGCACCCGCGTTCACGAGGTTGCCGTTGTGCGCCAGCGCGAGCGCGCCGCCGCGATACACCACGCGCAGCGGTTGAGTGTTCTCGATCGTCAGGCCGCCGGTGGTCGAGTAACGATTGTGTCCGATCGCGAGCTGGCCCGGCAGGCTGCGCAACACCGCATCGGTGTAGACGTCGGAAACGAGCCCGATGCCGCGGTGACTGTGAAAAGCACCGTCGAGATCCGCGGACACGATGCCGGTGGCCTCCTGTCCGCGATGCTGCAGCGCGTGCAGTCCGAGCCCCACGACCGCGGCGGCGCGCGGCACGCCGATCGCCGCGAACACTCCGCACTCTTCACGCCATGCCTTGTCGGGCGACCAACCGTTCACGAACGACCCTCCCGGGGTGTGAGACGCCGCGTCACGGCGCGGGGGTTCCGTCGATCCAGGGAACCGGCGGTCGGCGCGTCGCCGACCGCAACTCCTGCGAATGCGGATTGCACAGTAACCCGCTGCCGCGTCCACGCAAGTCGGCGAGTCGGTTCGCGAGCGTTTCGGCCGCCTCACCGACTTCCGCGTCGAATGCGAGGATCCACGCCACCGCCTCCCGGACCTCGATCGCCTCGTGCTCGCGCTGCGCCCACCAGCGCTCCGCCCCGGCTCGCCGCGCGGCTCCCCGTTCGGTCACCAGCAGCACGACCTCTTCGCCATTCAGCGGCACGGCATCGGTCGATGCAGATCGGAGCGTGCAGCTTTCCTTGAACGGGTTGTAGAACTGACTCGACTCGTGCAGTCGCTCCGCGATGAGCGCCGGCGGACGCTGCGACCCCCGGAGTTCGATCACGCGCATCCGTCGCAGCGACCGCAGCGCGACGCCGTCCGCCAGCCGCGACCGTGCAATGGCAAGCGCCGAGACCGCAGCGGGATCCGCGGAACGCGATTCGATCCACGCCTGCGCGAAGGAACCGAGTACCGCCTGAGTCGCGCTCATGTCCGCTCTGCGACCAGATGGCGCTGCAGCCCTTCGAACAGACTCAAGCCCGGGCCCGCGGCATCCGCCTCTCCGCTCGCTCGAGCTCGATCGCGATGCGCGGCCCACTCGCCTGCAACGGCCCGGCCGAGCCCGCCCGCATTGAGCGCGCGCTCCGGATGCGGCATGATCGCGAGTACGTTTCCACGCGCATTGCACACTGCCGCAGCATCGAACTCGGCGCCGTTGGGATTGGCTGGAAAACCCGCCGCGGGCGTGCCGTCGGCGCGGACATAGCGCAACGGAACCTGACCCGCCGCACCGAGTGCGGCAAGGCGATCCGGATCCCGACTCGTGAAGCGGCCCTCGCCGTGCGCGATCGGAAGCGGCAACAACGTGCCGACCGGCAGATGGCGCGTGAAGACGCAAGCCGACGCCTCGATGCGTACGTAGATCCAGCGCGCGAAGTAACCGGAGCGGTCGGGCATGCGATTGCCGGCCAGCGCCAGCTCCACGTGCTCGCCTCCCGGCACCAGCCCGGCCTCGACCAGGACCTGCGCCCCGTTGCAGATCCCCAGCACCGGCTTGCCACGCTCCGCGGCTGCGGCGAGTGCCTCGAGCAGCGGATCCTTCGCCGCCAGGGCTCCTCCACGCACCCGATCCTGATAAGAGAATCCCCCCGGGATCAGATACGCGTCGAAGTCGTGCAGCTCACTTGCCGCGCGCGTCCAGCCGAACACTTCGGCTTCGAGCCCCGAACGCTCCAGCGCTCGAGCGCTCTCGCGCTCACAGTTGACGCCCGGGAACTGCACCACCGCCACGCGCGGCCGCCTCATGACAGGTCCTCGTTCCATAGTCGCGGAAGCGGCGACTCGACCGCGGTCGCGAGTTCGTCACGCCGCCACGTGATGCTGTCCTCCGCGGCGCACAGCACGCGCAGTTCGGAGTGGTCGGCGACGGTGCCGATCGGCCACGCCACCACCCGGGCTTCGCGCGCGGCCGCCATGAAGCGCGGCAGTGCCGCGGGTGACACCTCCCAGACGATTGCCGGCTCTTCCGAGAACAGTGCAATCGCCCCTTCACACTCCAGCGCGCCGAGATCCACTTCGATTCCGAGCGGCGTTTCGACGGCGCGCGCCAGCAGCATCTCGGCGAGTGTGGTGCCGAGGCCGCCATCCGACACGTCGTGCGCGGCGACCGCAAGCCGATCCTCGGCGACGGCGACGGCGAGTGCCTGCAGCCGCGCCTCGTGCGCGAGATCGAGCGGTGGTGGAGCGGTGTCGGCGGCGCCCATCACCGTGCGCGCGTACTGCGTGCCGGTCACCGTGGTGCGGCGCTGTCCGGCGAGCACCAGGAAATTTCCTGGCTCCTGCAGCGCCTGCCCGAGCGCCGTGGTGACATCGCGGATCACGCCCGCCGCCATGACGATCGGTGAGGGGGGGATCGCGTCCGCACCGCTCTGATTGTGAAGGCTCACGTTGCCGCTCACGTACGGCAGCGGGTAGCCGGGCGCCGAGAGCTCGCCGAGCGCTTCCGCCGCGACACGCAATCCGTCGATCGTCGCTTCGAGGTCGCCCATCACCCGCTCGTCGCTCGGGTGGCCGAAGTTGAGGCAGTCGGTCAACGCGAGCGGACGGGCGCCCACGCAAGCCAGATTGCGCGCCGCCTCCGCCACCGCGTGGCGCGCGCCGAGGTCGGGATCCGCCGCGCACCAGTGCGGATTGCCGGCGACCGCGAACGCCACTCCGGTCGGGCGCTCCGGGTGAACACGTGCCACCGTGGCGTCCCCCTCACCGGGCCGCATCCAGGTGCGGCCCTGCACCTCGGAGTCGTAGTGGCGGAACAGATACTCGCGCGAGGCACCGTTCCAGCTCCCGAGCAGCGCGAGAAGTGCGCCGCGTGCGCCGAGCTCGCTCGGTTCCGCGGCGAGCCTCGACGCCGGCACACGGCGCTGCGCGGGACGTACCACGCGGCGCCCGGTCGTGATCGCGTCGACCGGACAGTCCACCAGCGCCTCGCCGTGCCACGTGACTCGAAACGACGGTTCGTCTCGAACCTCGCCGATCACGCGCGCGCCGGCGCCCGGGTAGACGTCGTCGAGCGCGTATTCGGTGTTGTAGAGCGTGCAGGCTTCATCGGCGAACGCCGCGGGCAGCACCCAGCAGAAGCGCTCCTGTGTCTCAGCACACAGCAGCACCTCGGGCGGAATCGGGCGATCGACGCGATGGACGGAATCGAGCCGTACCTCCGCACCGCGGCCACCCGCAGCCGCCAGCTCGCTGGTCGCGCACGCCACGCCCCCGGCGCCGAGATCTTTGAAGCCGACCTCGATTCCGCGCGATCGGATGCGGCGGAACATCTCGGCGTTCGCGACGTGCAGCACCCGCTTGAGGAACGGATCCGGGAGCTGCACCGCGCCGCGCTGATCGCCTTCGCCGAGCTCCCCGGAGGCGAACGAGGCACCGCCGAAGCCGCTCTCGTCGGTCGGCTTGCCGACCAGCACGAACACCCACGGCCCCGGTCCTTCGGGCACGCGGCTGCGCAGGATTCCGTCGCGCGGCACCAGCCCCACCGCCATCACGTTGACCAGACAGTTGGCGGCGAAGCGCGAGTCGAACACCACGTCGCCGCCGAGATTCGGAACGCCGAGCGCATTGCCGTAGTCGGCGATCCCACGCACGACGCCACGCACGATGTCTCGCGCGGCGACTCCGTCCGCGTCCGGCTCGCCGAATCGCAGACTATCGAGTACCCCGATGACTTCCGCACCCATGCAGCCGACGTCTCGAACGATGCCGCCCACACCGGTCGCCGCACCTTCGACCGGCAGGACCTGGCTCGGATGATTGTGACTCTCGTGAGCGAGCACCAGCGCGAGATCGTCACACGGCGGCGGCAGTGCCACCACGCCGGCATCCTCGCCAGGGCCGAGGATCACAGTGGGCGCTGCGGTGGGAAGCTGCTTGAGCAGATGTCGAGTGGACTTGTAGGAACAGTGCTCGCTCCAGAGAATGCCGAACAGCACGACCTCGGCCCAGCGCGGCGGACGCCCCAGCAGCTCGACCAGCAGCGCGACCTCGTCAGGCTCGAGCGTCACCCCGCGCCTGGCGAGCCGCCGTGCGACCGCCGCCGGATCCCGCGCCTCCTCGAGCGAATAGGCGAACGTGTCGAGCGCGGCCGAGCTCATGAAGCGGGGACTCCTGCGCGCGCGAACAGCGCGTCGACGCTGCGAAGGTGATGTTCGAGGTCGAAGCACGCGGCGAGTGACGCGCCGTCGAGGCGTGCGCGCACCTCGGGATCGCTCTCGAGCCCGGCTCGAAAGGGGACCGCGCCATCCAGGGCGGCGAGCGCGTGCCGCTGAACCACCCGGTACGCCTCGTCGCGCGCCAGACCGGCCGCGACCAGCGCGAGCAGGACCCGCTGCGAGTGCACGATGCCGCCACCGGCTTCGAGGTTGGAGCGCATGCGCGGGGCATGCACCACGAGTCCGGCGAGCACCGATTCGAGTTCCGCCGCCATGAAATCGGCGACCAGAAACGCGTCCGGGAAGATCACTCGCTCGACCGACGAGTGACTGATGTCGCGTTCGTGCCACAGCGCCTGGTTCTCGAACCCCGCCGCGGCGTGCGCTCGCAACAGGCGCGCAAGGCCGCAGACGCGCTCGCAACGCACCGGGTTGCGCTTGTGCGGCATCGCGGAGGACCCCTTCTGCCCGAGCTCGAACGGCTCTTCGACCTCTCGCACCTCGGTGCGCTGCAGGTGCCGGATCTCGAGCGCGATCTTCTCCAGCGTGCCGCCCAGAACCGCGAGCATCGCGAGCAGCGCCGCGTGTCGGTCGCGCTGCACCACCTGGTTGGCGATCGGCTCAGGGACGAGGCCGAGGCTCGCCAGCGCTTCCGACTCGAGCGCGGCGTCGAGATGCGCGAGCGTGCCGACCGCGCCCGAGAACTTTCCGACCGCGCAGTCGGCGAGCGCGGCGGCGAGTCGGCGCTCCGCTCGCCCCAGCTCCTCGCTCCACAGCAGGCACTTGAGCCCGAACGTGATCGGCTCGGCATGCACCCCGTGCGATCGACCGATCATGGGCGTGCGCCGATGCGTCTGAGCGAGCGCATAGACGGTGCGCCGAAGCCGCGAAACCTCACCGGTCAGTCCCGCACCCGCCTCGGCAATCTGTAACGCCAGCGCGGTGTCCACCAGATCGGAAGAGGTCATGCCCACGTGCAGGTGACGCGCATCGTCGCCAACGGTCTCGGCCACCATGCTCAGGAACGCAATCACGTCGTGCCGCACCTGCGCTTCGATCGCGTCCATGCGCGCGACGTCGATGCGGGCGCTCGCGCGTATCCGTGCCACGCTGCCCGCGGGGACCTCGCCGCGGCGTTCGCGCACCGCGGTCGCCGCCAGCTCAACTTCGAGCCAGCGCTCGAGCCGGCGCGCATCGCTCCAGACCTTCGCCATCGCGGGTCGCGCGTAGCGTTCGATCAATTCGTGACCTCGCCGCTGCGCGGCGCCTCTTCGAGCGTGACGGTGAGCGTGAGCGAACGGCCGGCGCGATCCAGCTCGAGCTTCAGGCGATCGCCGACCTCGGCGCCGTAGATCGAGCGCTGAGCATCGTCGACGTTTCGGATCGGGCGCTCGTTGACCGAGCGGACGCGATCGCCGGGCTTGACGCCGGCGCGCGCGGCCGGCCCATCCGGGTCCACGCGCGAAACCACGAGTCCCTCGGTATCGCGAAATCCGAGACGCTGCGCGAGATAGGGCGTGATCGCCTGGACGGTGAAGCCGGGCCAAGCGATCCGGATGCGGCCGTACTTCTGCAGCTCGCCGAGGATCCGGCGTCCCAGGTTGATCGGGATCGCGAAGCCGAGCCCGATCGAGCCGCCGCCCTGCGTGAAGATGAAGGAGTTGATGCCGATCACCTCGCCGTCGGCGTTGACGAGCGGTCCTCCGCTGTTGCCAGGATTGATCGCCGCATCGGTCTGAATCATGTTCTTGTACACGCCGACGTTCGAGGCCTCGGACTTGATGTCGCGACGCGTGGCGCTCACCACCCCGGCCGTCACGGTCGGCTGGGTGTCGCTCAGCAGGTAGCCGAACGGGCTCCCGATCGCGATGGCCCACTCGCCCACCACCAGATGATCGCTGTCGCCCAGCCGCACCGCGGGCAAGCCGCTGGCGTCGACCTTGAGCACCGCGACATCGTAGATCGGGCTCGCACCCAGCAGTCGCGCCTTCAGCTGACGGCCGTCCGAGAGCGTGACCTTGATGTCGTCGGCGTCGCGCACCACGTGCTCGTTCGTCATGATCGTGCCACCCGGATCCACGATGAACCCCGACCCGAGTCCCGGAATCCGCTGGCGGTATTCGGTCGGCGGGAAGAAGCGATCGAAGAATTCATCGCGCAGCACGCCGCCGAACGGATCCGAGCGCACCACGCGGCTCGCCACCACGCTGACGGACACCACCGAGGGACTGACGCGTTGTGCCGCGGTCACCACCGCGGTGCGGCGCGAAGCGCTGATCTCACCGGCCGCCGCCGCGTCGCCGACGCCGCCGAAGCGTGTGCGCGCGGCGAGGAATCCGCCTCCGCTCGCAACCACCGCGACCAGTCCGGCCAGCATCATCGCGCGCATCCGCGGGGATTCGACTCGCATCAGGCATACCTCACTTCTTCGAGACTCAGACCCTGGGGCGGCGCCGTTTCGCCGCCGCGTGAACGCTCTCGACTCTCGAGCACCGCGCGCATCGCCGCATGCGGATCCGACGTCCGGCTCGCTGCGAGCGCGGTGCCGACGATGTTGCGAACCATGTGGTAGAGGAAATGATCGGCGGCGAGCTCGAGCCGCCAGCCCGCCTCCCACCGTTCCCAGCCGATCGACAGCATGTGACAGCGCGGCGAAGTCGGAGCACCTCCGCTGGCGCGGAACGCGCTGAAATCGTGCTCCCCCTCGAGCCCGCGGGTCGCATCCGCCAGCGCCGCGCCGTCGAACCGCTGCCGCGGGCACCAGGCGAAACGGCCCCACAGCACGTCCTCGGCGTCGAGCAGCCGATAGCGATAGCGGCGCGCGCGCGCCGAGCGCCGCGCATCGAAATCGGACATCGCCTCACTCGCCGCGGTGACGCGAACATCGTCGCCAAGTCCGCGCTCCAACCGATGCGGAAGCGCTCGCGCCGGCAATCGCGTTGCGCTCTGGAAGCTCGCCACCTGACCATGGGCGTGAACTCCGGTATCGGTGCGTCCGGCGCCGACGGTCTTCACGTCTTCCTCCAGTACTTCCGAGAGTTGCCGTTCGAGCTCGCCCTGCACGGTTCGCAATCCGGGTTGACGCTGCCAGCCGTGAAACGCCGTTCCATCGTAGGCGACGTCGAGCCGGAACGTTCGCATCTCAACCACGCCACAGGATAGCCGCCGCGATCAGCGCACCACCGATCGACATCCCGAGCAGCCACGGTCCTCGCGCCTGCGGCGTCGCGCGCGACGGAGTCTCCCAACCGTGTCGGGCCTCGAGCACCAGCGCCAGTCGTTCCGCGCGTTCGAGCGCACCCGCGAGCCCCGGTACGAGCGCGGCCCGTTTCCAGGTGAAGCGTTCGACCAACGAACGCGGAGCGCGGCCGGCACGCAGGCGCTGGATCGCCGCGATGCGACGCGACTCCTCCGCGACCAGCGGCCCGAGTCGCAACGCCAGAACGGCGGCCGCGCCGAGGTCGCGGGCACGGCGCGATCCGAGCAGCGGCGTGAGTCCACCCGCCAGCACTTCCATGACGCGGTCGGGTGCGGCGAGCGCCAACACTCCGCGCGTCGCGACCCACGCCCCGAGCATTCGCAGCACCACCAGCAGTCCGAGCCGCGTGCCTTCGCGCGTCCCGGCGTGGCCGAACAGCAAAGGCCACGCGACGAGCGGTTGGCCCGGAGTGAGGTAGACGTTCAGAAGCCACGCAATCGCGGCCGCGACCAGCGCCGCGCGCAGGGCGGCGGGACCGAACGGACGCACGCGGTGGATCGCGCACACGCCGAGCGCCACGGCCACCGCAAGGCCGCAGGTCTCGAAACGCGTGCTGATCAGGGCCGCGCTGCCCGCGCCGATCAGCAACGGAATCGCGAGCGCGGTCCGCTCGGGACCCGCCTGGTCAACGTCCGGGGAAACGCTCACGCCGGCGTTCGGGAAAGCCACGCTCACGCGCCTTTCTCGCTTCGCGCCGTGGCCACCCTCAACAGCCGCTCGGCGATCTGCACGGCGTTCGTCGCTGCCCCCTTGCGGAGGTTGTCGCTGCTGACGAAGAACGCGAGCGTGCGCGGTTCGTGCAGCGCGGTACGGACGCGGCCAACCAGGATGACGTCTCTGCCGACGGCGGCGAGCGACGTCGGGTAGCGCGAGGCGGCGGGATCGTCCAGCACTTCGACACCCGGGGCGGCACGCCATAGTTCGCGCGCTGCGGCCGGATCGAGCGCGCGGCCGAGTCGCGCAGTGACGGCCGCTGCGTGCCCGATCCGAACCGGCACCCGCACCGCGGTGCAATGCATCGGCAGCAACGGCAGGCCCAGAACCTTTCGCGTTTCGGTCATCACCTTCATTTCCTCTCGCGTGTAGCCGTTCGCCTCGAATCGATCGATGTGCGGAACGACGTTGAACGCGAACGGAGCCCCGCCGTCGAGTCGCTCGGGAACCGGACCCTCGAGCCCCGCCCGGATCCCGCGTTCCAGTTCTTCGACCGCCGCGGACCCCGCGCCCGAGACCGACTGATAGCTCGCGATCTCGACCGCTTCGAGACCCACCGCGCGGGCGAGCGGCGCGAGCGCGAGCGCGACCATGATCATGGTGCAATTCGGGTTGGCGACCAGCGTGGGCTCGGCGTCGAGCAGTGCGCCGTTGATCTCGGGCACCACCAGAGGGATCTCGGGGTGATCACGAAACGCGCTGCTGTTGTCGACCACCCGCACCGCGCGCGCGCGCGCAATCGGCGCCCATTCTTCGCTCACCGCGTTGGAGCAGGCGAACAGCGCCAGGTCGACGCCGTCGAATCCGGCCGCCGAGACCGGCTGCACCGCATGCGCCTGCCCGCCGAAGTCCAGCGTGCGGGCCTCGCTGCGTTCGCTCGCGAACAATCGCAGCTCCGCGACCGGGAAACCCCGTTCCTCGAGCACGGTCCGCATCGTACGGCCGACCAGACCGGTGGCGCCTAAGATGGCGACGCGCCAGATCATGAGCGGGGCCTCACGGGGCACACGGCTGCGCGAACTCCCGAAGTCGGATGGAGGTGGGTCGGAGCGAAGCGCGAGACTGCCATCGCGCGCGAGGCACTGTCAATCGCGCACGACCGCTTCCGAGCGGCGACGCGCGAACGATCGTGCCACGAGCAGCGCGATCCCGAGTGCCGCCAGCAGGCCCGGCCAGTCGCCCAGCCTCGTGTACCACGTGGTCGGGCCGGCCGGCGGCAAAGCGACGTCCAGCACTCCCTCCTGCCACGGCTCGAGTGTCGCCACGACGCGTCCGTTCGCGTCGATCATCCGGGTCAAGCCGGTATTGGCGACGCGCGCGAGCGGAACGTGGTGCTCGACCGCTCGGAAGCACGCCATCGCGGCGTGTTGAGTCAGTGCCGCTCCGGGCCCGAACCACTCGTCGTTCGTGATGTTCACGAGCCACGTTGCACCGCTTCGCACGAACCGGCGCGCGTGACCGGGGAAGATCGACTCGAAGCAGATCAGACACGCGAAAGGTCCGGCCGCGGTCGGAAACAGAGTCCAGCGAGTGCCGCGCGACCACTCGGCCTGGCCGAGCTGAACGTTGCGCAACGCCGGCACCAGGTGTTCGTAGGGCATCCGCTCTCCGAACGGAACCAGGTGCTGCTTGGCGTAGGTCTCCGGCAATTCACCGTCGCCCGGGAACATGCCGGCCGCGTTCTCGTACAGCGGAGCACCGTCCCGGCCCAGCCGCGCCTCGGGGAATCCCGAGAAGATCGGAACGCCGACCTGCTGAGCGAGTCGGCTCACGAACAGCGATTGATCGAGCCGACGCCTCAGATAGGAGCCGGTCGCGGTCTCGGGCCAGATCGCGACCACCGGGCGCGGAGTCGCCGCGGTCGCCTGTTCGGTGAGCCTCGCCAGCTTCGCGAGGATCTCGTCGGCGTGTTGCCCGCCCCACTTGATCTCACCCGGGATGTTCGGCTGGACGAGCGCGACCCGCTCTCGCGCCTTGCGCTCGGGCAGTCGGGCCCGCAGCACCGCGGAGCCCCAGGCGAGCGGCAGCGCGATCATGAGCGCGAGCGTCACCAGCGGCGCGAGCCTTCGCGGCCGCTCCGGCCAGCTCTCGAGCGCGCGGTGGATCACACCGTTGATCGCCACGACCCACAGCGTCAGCAACGTCACGCTTCCGAGGCTCGCGAGCTGAATGAGCGGCGTGAAGTCGGCAAGTGCGTAGCCGGGCTGGAACCAGGGGAATCCGAGATCGCCGGCGCCGCGCAACTCCTCGCCGATCAGCCACGCGAGCGCGAACGTGACCGCGAGCGGTGCCCCTGATCGCCGGTGCAGTGCCACCGCTGCCGCGCTGGCGCCGCCGGCGAACAGGCCCAGGTAGGCGGCCGCGAGCAGCCAACCCGGATACTTGAGCCACGGCACGGTGATCGCGACTTCGTTCAAGCTCAGCAGCCAGTGCGCACCGATCGCGTAGAACACCAGTCCCGTGAGCCAGCCGAGTCCGAACGCCCGCCGCACTGGCCGAGGGCCGCGCGCCGCTTGCCCGAGTGCTGCGAGCAGCGGAACGAATCCGACGCACACCAGTCCGCCGAGTGCCGGAGTGAGGAACGCGACTCCGAGCGCGGCGCCGGCCAGCACCGCCAGCAGCCACGGCGGTCTAGCCGAGCTTCACCTCCCGGCCCTGCTCGGCCGAGCGGTAGATCGCGTCCATCAGTTCCATCACCGGCAGGATCTCATCTGCATGCCCGGCGGGTTTGTGCCCCTTTCGAAGGCCGTCCATCACGTGCACGATGTGCGCCTCCAGCGACTGCTTGTACTGATTCCGAGAAGTGTCGAGCGTCGGGGTGACGTTCACCAGCGTGCCATGCATGCCCTTGTGAACCCGGAACGGGTTGAGCAGCGCGGCACCGCCCGAGCCGAACACGTTGAGGTAGGCGAAGTCCTTCTCCATGAGCAGGCCCCACGTCAGCTCGAGCGTCAGCGTTGCGCCGGTCTCGAGGCGCAGAAACGCGGTCGCGCTGTCCTCGACCTCCCCTTTGCTCTGGCGATGGACGCTCGCGGTCACCGATTCGACCTTCGGCTGACCGAGCACCCACAGCGCCAGGTCCAGCATCTGGAATCCCAGGTCCAGCACCACTCCACCACCCGATTCACGCTTGGTGCGGCGCCACTCGTCCGAGTCCCAGTCGGTCTGCTGTCGCAGCCAGCCCGCCTTGGCGAAGAACACCTCGCCGAGATCGCCCTTGTCGACGAATTTGCGCAGCAGCTGCGAGTCGGCGCGATAGCGGTGCTGAACGGCGCACACCAGCATGCGGTCGGCCTTCTTTGCGGCCTTCGCCATTGCCGTCGCTTCGGCCGCGCTGCGGGCGAGCGGGCGCTCGCACAAGACGTGCTTTCCGGCCTCGAGCGAGGCGGTCGCCATCGGAGCGTGCAGGAAGTTCGGAGTGCAAAGATCCACGACATCGACCGAATCGTCGGACAGCAGATCGTCGAGCCGGCCGCTCGATTGCGGAACCTGGAACTTCTGCGCCACCCGCGCGGCCTTCTCGGGGTCGCGATCCACGAGCCACACCAGCTCGACGTCCTCGAGCTTCTTGAGCGTCGGGATGTGATTGATCTGCGCCGCGGCACCGACGCCGACGAGTCCGATGCGAAGGATCCTGCGCGCCACGCCACCTCCGGAGGGTTGAGAGACGCGGCAGTCTAGGAAGCACCTTCGGGAGCGTCAAGGCACGCGGCGGAATCCGCCGCGAGCAGACCGTAACGACGCAGCTTCTTGAGCAGACCCTGACGCGACAGTCCGAGCGCTCGGGCCGCGCGCGACTTGTTGCCGCGCGTGCGCTCGAGCGTCTCGAGCAACCGCCGCTCCTCGAGCGCCCGAGTCTCGGCGTGCAGCCCGTTGCGCGACCGGTGCTCCGGCAACGCCGGCGCCGGCCAGTGCTGTTCCGCGACGCGCTCGCGCGCACCCGACACTCGCACCGCGTACGCACAGGCATTCGCCAGCTCGCGCACGTTGCCAGGCCACGACCAGCGCAACAGGTGCTCGGCCAGCGAGGGCTCGAGCGCCGGTGCTTCGGAGCGACCGGCCGCGCGCGCCAGGAAGTGGCGGGCGAGCAGCAGGATGTCGTGCCCACGCTCTCGCAGGGGAGGGAGCCGCAGCGTCACCGCGTTCAGTCGAAAGTAGAGGTCGGCCCGAAACTCGGAGCGTCCCACCGCCTGATCGAGCCCCCGATGCGTCGCCGATACGATGCGAACGTCCACGCGCCGCACCCGGGTGTCGCCGACGCGCCGCGTCTCACCCTCCTGCAGCACTCGCAGCAGCTTCATCTGGAGCAGTGCGCTCGCGTCGCCGATCTCGTCGAGAAACAGCGTGCCCTGATGCGCGACCTCGAACAGTCCAGGGCGTTCGCCGACCGCTCCGGTGTAGGCACCGCGTGCATGGCCGAACAGCTCGCTCTCGATCAGGCTGTCGGGAGTCGCACCACAATTGTGAGCGACGAACGCGCTCGCGAATCGCTCGCTGCCCTCGTGGATGGCGCGCGCCACCAGCTCCTTGCCGGTCCCGCTCTCGCCCAGCAGAAGCACCGGAAGTTCGCTCGCGGCGATGCGGGGAAGCGTCTCCAGCACGTCCTTCCATGCCGCCGACTCGCCCAGCATCATCGTGCGTGGCCGTTCACCGCCTGCCTGCCGATCCGTCGTCACCACGTCGTTCCTCCGCGCGCGGCGCGGAGTCACCGCGGCCTAGTCGGCCCAGCTCACTCCCCGCGACCCCGCCTCGATCTCGCCCAGTCGCCATGCGCGTTCCCCGGCCGCCGTGAGTCTTGCGGTGACCTCGGCGACGGAACGCGCCTCGCAGATCAGAATCAGCCCGATGCCCAGATTGAACGTGTGCCGCAGCTCGGATTCGTCGATGCTTCCGGCGCTCGCGAGCCACCCGAACACCGCCGGGCGCGGCCACGCGTCCGATCGAATCCGTGCGGCGCACCCGGTTGGCAACACGCGCACCAGATTCCCAGCGATGCCTCCTCCGGTGATGTGCGCGAGTGCGTGGATCGCCGTGTCGTCGAGCAGCGGCTCGACCGCGCGCCCGTACCATCGATGCGGCGCGAGCAACGAATCGGCGAGCGATTCCCCGTCACCGCCCGGGAGGCGGGCGTCGAGACTCGCACCGGTTCGTTCGAGCACGCGGCGGGCCAGCGAGAATCCGTTCGTGTGCAGCCCTTCGGCACCGAGTCCGATCAGCACGTCGCCGGGCGTGACGGCACTGCCGTCTCGCAATCGACGGCCGTCGACCTCTCCGATCATGCAACCCGCCACGTCGATGACGCCCGGCAGATAGGTGTCGGGCATCTGGGCGGTCTCGCCACCCAGGAGCGCCGCGCCGACCTCGGAGCACGCGCGGGCCATGCCGCGGACCGCCGCCTCGACGCGCGCAGCGTCGAGCCGCGCCTGTGCGAGGTAGTCCAGGAACGCAAGCGGCCGCGCCCCGTGCGCCAGCAGATCGTCCGCGCAGTGGTAGACCAGATCCGCGCAGGCGTCCTCGAGCCGGCCCGCGGCGAGCGCCAGATGCAGCTTGGTGCCGACCCCGTCCATGGTCGCCGCCATCCAGCGATCGCCCGCCGGCCACCGCATCACTCCGGCGAATCCGCCCGGAATCGGGTGCACCGCCGGGCCCCAGGTCGAGCGAATGCATTCGCCGATGGTGCGCTTGACCGCGTCGCCCGCCGCGACGTCGACGCCCGCCTCGTCGTAGCGCATGTCAGGCGCTCGCGCGACCCGCGCGCACCCGCAGCGCCAGCAGCTCCTCGCTGCTGGGGCTCGGAATCAGCGAGAAGCGTCCCTGACCCCACAGCCGCACCAGGCAGCGCACCGCGTCGGAGTCGAACTGCGTTCCGGAACCCCGCTCCAGCTCGCGGATCGCCATGATCGGATCGAGCGCTCGCCGATAGGGCCGATCCGAAGTCATCGCGTCGAACGCGTCGGCGACGTTGAGGATGCGAGCCGGCACCGGTATTTCGGGGGTCGTGAGTCCGATCGGATAGCCGGCGCCGTCGGGACGCTCGTGATGCTTGGCCACGATCTCCGCGGCACGCCGCAGGGTGCGCACCTTGCGAACGATCGAGGCGCCCGCATGCGGATGCCCCTGCATGGTGCGCTGCTCTTCAGCGGACAGCCGCCCGGACTTCTGCAGGATGTGCTGATGCTGCGGCCCGATCTTGCCCAGATCGTGCACCAGCGCCGCACACTCCAGGTCCTCGAGATCGCGCTCGGCGAGCCCGAACGCGCGCCCGAGCCGCATCGAATAGTGCGAGACCCGCACCGAGTGCTGTCGCGTGTAGGGATCCACCTCGTCGAGCACCTCGGACAGGGCGCGCACGAAGTCCTTGAGATCGGAGCGCAGTTCGACCCAGCGGCGAAACGAGCGATAGGCGAGCGCCGAGGGCAATCCGACCAGCACCAGCGCCCACACTCCGACCTCGCGATAGACCGCGGCCAGCAGGACTCCCGAGACCAGCAGCATGACGTGGTGTCCGGCGCTGGTGCGAAGGGTGCGGCGCCAGATCGTGAGCGGCGACGTGCCATCCTCCAGCGCGAGAGCGCTCGCGACGATCATCGTGGTCGTGAGCCCATGGGCCGCCGCCGCGGCCAGGCCGCCCGCGAAGTCCGTCAGGTGATCGAGGCGCGGCGCCTGGACGTCGAGCAGTTGCAGCACCGTGGCGCCGGCCGCGGCGGCGAGTGCGGCGATCGAGAGATTCAGCCCGACGCGCAGCAGCGGACGACGACGCCACACACCCTGCACCACCACGATCGCGAGCGCCAGCGGCCACGCCGCGGCGGCTGGACCGCCGATCATCAGCAGCCCGATCGCGACCAGTGCGGCGGGCGAGAATCGACCTCCCCCGGGCAACGCGATGGCGCTCGCCTCGGCGAGTGTCGCGAGCAGGAATCCCACGATCAGGAGGCTCGGGTCGCTCGCGTTCAGGGCGGGGAACCACCACGCCAGCAGTGCGGACCCCGCGAGGAACACGGCGGCATGGAACAGCAGGTAGAGGGTGCGCGAGGCGCGGGTCACGGGACGTCCCTATCACCATTGCGGGAGAAACGGACCGGCATCCAGAGGGAGTTCCTACGTTCAGAAGTTCAGCGTCTCAATGGCGACTTACCAGCCGCCCTTGCCGAGGAACGTGATAATGACCTTGACCACGTCGTCCATGCGTTCCCACCTCCTTTATGAGGCATCTCTGCGGGACTCTAACCCGACAGGTGGGTCCGCTACGCTTCTGAACTCGCTCCGCTTCCTCCTATGTGGATGCCGGTCTCAAGACGTATTCGGTCGGCTCTTTGGTTCGCAGTTCACCGAGCAACCGATTGAGCGCCGAGAGAGTGGCGAGAACCACCGACTGATGCAAGTCCTTCCCGATCGGGCAGGTGCCGAGCAACAGTCGCTCTTCGCGGCCGGTCACGAGCGACACTCCGACCAGCACGACGCGTGAGCCGGAAATTTTGACGAAGCCGACCTCCCGCACCACCAGCGCGAGCTCGTCGGCGAGGAACTCCTGAACCGCGGACAGCGTCGCCTGTGCGACGAGCTGATGGGCCCCATCACGGGTGCTCCACCCGGAAGCGCTACCCATGCGTGGAATTCCCTTCCACCGCAGCTCGACCTGCGCCTGGGCACGTGGCCCCGAGACGTAGAGATTCACTCCGACGAAGCGGACGCGCCCGTCGCTCCCGGCGCGTGGCGTCATCACCGAGGGACGCGGCGCCGAGCCCTCATCCGGCAGGGATGCCGACGAGGACGCCTCGGTGGCGACCGCAGGCGCGGGTTCTTCGGGTGTCAGATAGGCGACCGAGACCACGCGGTGATCGATGCGGCGCCGAAAGCGTGCGGCGAGCACCGACTGGATGTCGCGCACAATCTGTTTCGCGGCTCGCGTCGAGCGCGTGGTGACGTGGATCTCGCGCACGTCTTCATCGTCGGCGAATACCCGCGCCTCGTAAACGTCCTTGATCGATCGGAGCGCCACTTCGGCCTGGGCGATCCAGGACTCACTGGTTTCGAGGGACACGAGGGGGTCTCCAAGGGGGCGGGGTCGCGTTCGCAAAAAAGTGTAGCACAGCCCCTGGAGCCGCCGATCAACTCTCGTTCGTGAACAGTGGCTCGAGGGTGAAATGCACCATTCGATGCAGCGATTCCACCCGGCTCGTGATCTCGTCAGGCCCCGCACTCACGAGTCGCTCGGGACTGAAAGCTTCGATGGCCAGCGATGCCATGGCCGCTCCCACCGCGAGGGCCTGGCGCAGCGCATCTCCGTCGGTGCGCCCGCTACGCGCCAGCCAGCCGATGAAGCCTCCCGCAAACGAGTCGCCGGCCCCGGTCGGATCCCACAGACCGCTCACCGGGTAGGCCGGAGTGATGAACATCTCCTTGCGCGAGCGGTAGAGCGCACCGTGTTCACCCTTCTTCACGATCACCGCCCGGGCGCCCTCATCTAGCAGCTTTCCGGCGGCCCGCACCAGCTGGGTCTCGCCCGACAGCGCGCGCGCTTCCTCTTCGTTGAGAAGTGCCACGTCGACGCGGCGCAGCACTTCGATCACACGGTCCGGCTTGCGTGCGATCCAGTAGTTCATGGTGTCTGAGAGGATCAGCCGCGGCGACTCCATCTGGCCCAGCACTTCGAGCTGCAGATCCGGATCGATGTTGGCGAGGAACACGAACGGCGACTCGCGATGAGCCGGCTCGAGCCGGGGGTGAAAGGTGGAGAACACGTTGAGCTGGGTTTCGAGTGTGTGCGCATGACCGAGCTCCGCGGCGTATTCCCCGCGCCACCGGAAGGTTCGGCCCGGCGCGGTTTCGAGCCCGCTCAGATCGATGCCGCGACTCTGGAATCGCTCCCGATGCGCGACCGGGAAGTCATCGCCGACCACCGCGACGATCCGCACCGGGGCGAAGTGACTGGCCGAGAAAGCGAAATACGATGCGGAACCGCCGAGCGCGTCCTCGACCATTCCGAATGGCGTGCGGATCGAATCCAGTGCGACCGATCCGACCACCGCGATATCGCTCGGAACCCGACTCGGGGGCTTCATGCATCCTCCGCTTCGGCGCGTGCCATGCGATCGGGTGCCGTGACGCCGAGCAGCGCAAGCCCGTTCGCGAGCACACGGCGAGTGGCTTCGCACACCGCCAGCCGCTGCGCGGTCAGCACGCGATCGTCGGACACCACGCGACAGTGATGATAGAAACGATGGAACTCGGCCGCGGTCTCGTGCAGATAGGTCGGAATCCGGTGCGGCTCGCGCGTCGCGGCCGCGCCCCGAACCACCTCGGGGAACGCCGCGAGCTTACGTAGCAGCGTACGCTCTTCGGCCGCGAGCTCGACCGTCACGGGAGCCGGCCCGGCCTCGAGCGCCGGCATCGCATGCCCGCGTTCGTCGGCGAAGCGCAGCAGCGATGCGATGCGCGCATGGGCGTACTGAACGTAATAGGCCGGGTTCTCGTCGTTCTGCTGCTTCGCGAGATCCAGATCGAAGTCGAGGTGGGCGCTGGTCGATCGCATCAGGAAGAAGAACTTGGCGCAGTCCGCACCCACGTCGTCCATGAGGTCGCGCAAGGTGACGAACTCGCCGGCGCGCTTGCTCATCTTGACCGGCTGCCCGGCCGCCAGGAGGTTGACCTGTTGAACGATCAGCACCTCGAGGAAATCCGGAGCGAGACCGAGCGCCTGCAGTGATGCCTTCATGCGCGGGATGTAGCCGTGATGGTCCGGCCCCCACAGATCGATGGCGTGCCGGAAGCCGCGGGCATGCTTGTCGCGGTGATACGCGATATCCGGCAGCAGGTAGGTCGTGGCGCCGCTGCTCTTGACCACCACTCGGTCCTGGTCGTCGCCGAACCCGGAGCTGCGGACGAACGTCGCGTCGCCCCGCTCTTCCACTTCCTCGTCGGCCTCGTGGCCACGTTCCGCGCTGCCGGCTTCGGACTGGCGCGCCCGGTAGATCATGCCGCGCGCCTCCAGGGCCGAGAGCGTGTCGGCGACCGCTCCCGATCGATGCAGCTCGGTCTCGCGAAACCAGCGCGCGAACTCGGCGCCGTAGTCCGAGAGGTCGCGCTGTTGCCATGCCAGCATGTGGGTCAGCGCCTGATCGCGGAACCACGACGAGCCGTTGGTCGCCGCAAGTGCGGCGCGCGCCGGTGCTTCGGGCAGCTGCGCCGCCAGCTCGCGCACGTACTCACCCTGGTAGCCCTGTTCCGGAAGCGGCCGCTCGACGCCGATGCGCTCTGCGAAGCGTGAGGCGAGCGATTCACCCAGCAGCTCGACCTGATTGCCCGCGTCATTGACGTAGAACTCACCGACCGCGGCGTGGCCCGTCGCGTTCAGCAGACGCACCAGCGTCGCGCCGACTGCCGCCGCACGCGCGCTCACCACGTTCAACGGACCGGTCGGATTGGCACTCACGTATTCCACGATCACCGTTTCGCCGGCACCGAAACGGCTGGTGCCGAACTGTTCGGCCTCGCGACGGATGTGTGCGGCCAGCGACGCCACGAACGATTCGGAGTATCGGAAGTTCAGGAATCCCGGTCCCGCGACCTCGGGGGTGGCGAAGATCGCTGCATCGACTGGAAAGCCGCCCGCCAGTTGCTCGGCGATCGCGCGCGGTGGACGGCCGACCTCACGCGCGAGTCCCAGCGCGAGATTGGTGGTCCAGTCTCCGTGCGAGGGATCGCGCGGAATCGCGAGCTCGAGCCGGTCGAGCCGCCCGGGTTCCTCGAGACCCGTGACGCGCAAGGCCTCGCGCAGCCCCTCAGTCAGCGTCGTCCAGACCAAGCTCTACCTTTCGCGCGTCCCCCCACAGCCGTTCGAGCAAGTAGTACTCGCGGGTCTGTTCGTGGAAGACGTGAACGACGAGATCGACGTAGTCGAGCAGCACCCAGCGCCGGCCCTCGCGCCCCTCGATGTGCCACGGCTTGAGTCCGGCGTCGCGCAACTTGTCTTCGACCGCCTCGGCGATCGCCTTGACCTGCACCTCGCTCGATGCGGAACAGATGAAGAACAGATCCGCGACGCCATCGAGCTCTCGCAGGTCGAGTGCGACCAGGTCCTGCGCTTTCTTCGCACGAGCCGCCTCGACGGCGATCGCGAGGGCACGCGCGGAATCGAGACGCTTGGCGGGACGGGGGCGGGTTGGCACGTTCGGCGCGGGTCGCGACTCAGTGATCGCGGTGGATTGCGTAGTCGACCGCTCGATCGAGTGCCTCGCGCACCGAACCGCGACGCTCGTTCGCCAGCAGCGCACGGGACTCGTCCGCAAGTGTCTGCGCGCGGGCCCGCGCATACTCGAAACCGCCGGATCGTGCGATCAGCTCGCGCAGCCGGCTCCACTGTCCCGGCGTCCACTTGCGACGCTGTGCAAGTCGCTTGAGCTCACGACGGTCCCTTTCCGTCGCGCCTCGCAGTGCCGCGATCAGCGGCAGCGTCACCTTTCCGTCGGCGAGATCCGCACCAACCGGCTTACCGGTCACCTCGGGATCGCTCAAGTAGTCGAACAGGTCGTCGACGATCTGGAACGCGACGCCGACCTTCTCTCCGAACCGGCGATAGCGCTTCCGGCGCGTCATGTCGCGGCCGCCGCCATTGAGTCCGGCGCCGATTTCGGTCGACGCGCCGATCAGCGAACCCGTCTTGGCCCGCACCAGTTCTTCATACTGTTCCTCGGTGACGGTGACATCGTGGGCGTACTGGAACTCGAGTGCCTCTCCACACGACATCTCGGTGACCACGCGCGCCAGCACCTGCATCGCGGCATCCTGCTTGTTCTCGACCAGCGTCTTCATGGCCGAGGCGTAGAGATAGTCGCCCATGATGATCGCCATCTCGTCGGTCCACAGTCCGTTCACGGTCGGGACCCCGCGGCGCAGCCCGCTGCGGTCGACCGAATCGTCGTGGATCAGCGCGGCCGCGTGCACCATCTCGACCACGGTCGCGCAGACCACCGCGTCGCGGCCCGCGTGACCGCGCAATTTGGCGGTCAGGAGCAGCATGGTGGGGCGGAATTTCTTGCCGCGGGTGGCGAGGACGTGTCCGCCGACTTCGTTCAGGATCGGGATCGGGGTGCGGAAGAGCTTCCGGAGATGGGTTTGCACCCGCTCCAGCTCGCGCCGCACCGGTTTCTGGACCGCCGACATTGAAATCAAAGATCACGTCGCAGAGTCCTGAGGGACCCCGCACCTCCTGTCCGATCGTGCAGGTTACGGGCGTGATTTCGTGAGTGTCAAGCGCGTGCCGCGCGTCGCGCACGCAACATCGCGAGGAGTTGCTCGCGCGTATTGAGCTCCGGCTGCTCCAGCACCGCCTCGAGCACTGCGACGAGTGCTTCGCCGACCCGCGGCCCCGGCGCGAGCTCGAGTTCGCGCATCACATCCGCGCCGTCGATCGCGAGATCGGAGATTGCGAGCGCGTGCGAGGCGTCCAGCTGCGTTTGAATGCGCGCTCGAAGCGCCTCGAGTGCGATCGGAAAACCGTGTCCGACGCCGGTCGCGAGCGCATCGGCGAGTCGAAGATCGAACAGGTCCGCGACGTTTTCGATGCCGACGCGGCGCAGCCACCGCCGCAACGCCGCATCCGATGCGCTCGCCGTCAACTCGAACATGTGCTCGCGCACCAGCAGCACGATCGCACTCCGCTCGTGACTCGGGAACCGCAGTCGTTCGAGCACTCGATCCGCCCGTTCGGCACCGATCGAGGCGTGGCCGTGGAAGGATGCCGCGCCTTCGGGACCCTCGCGCGTCTCGGGCTTGCCGAGATCGTGCAGCAGCGCCGCCCATCGCACGCGAGGCTTGTCGCGCGGTGCGGCATCGCACGCCCGCAGCGAGTGTTCGAACACGTCGAATGCGTGGTGCCGGTTCTGCGTCACCCCTCGACAGCGCGCCAGCTCCGGAATCCACAGGTCGAGCAGCCGCGCGCTGGAGAGCAGCTCGAAGGCCCGTGAGGGCCGCGGTGCGACCAGCGTTCGCATCAGCTCGTCTCGCACCCGCTCCGGCGACACCGCCTCGAAGCGCACCCCGCTGCGTTCGCGGCTCGCGACGTGGACGGCGTCCCACAGCGCGTCGTCGGGTTCCATCTCGAGGGTGGCGCGAAACCGTGCCACCCGCAGCGGTCGCAGTGCATCCTCGCGGAATCGATCGAGCGGGTCGCCGACCGCGCGCAGCGTGCGGCGTTCGAGATCGCTCGCACCGTCATGCGGATCCAGCAATTCGTCCGCGATCGGATCCCAGTACAACGCGTTCACGGTCAGGTCGCGGCGATCGAGGTCGACCTGAGGGTCGAGCGTGAAGGACACCGAGTCCGGGCGGCGCGCGTCCCCGTAGGTGCCCTCGCGACGAAAGGTCGTGCACTCCAGAGCGGTCGAACCGAGCCACACGGTCACGGTTCCGTGGCGCAGCCCGGTGTCCACGACGCGCTCGAATCGCGCCCGCACTTCCTCGGGCCGCAGCGCACATGCGACATCGAGCGGACCGGTCGACTCGCGACCGAGCAGCCGATCCCGTACCGTCCCCCCCACGAATCCTGCGGCGCCGCCGGCCTGCAATCGCAGCAGCGCCTCCCGCGCATCCGCCGGCCACGTCACCGCCTCGAGTCGGCGAGCCGCACGAAGACGCGCTGCTTCGGCCGATCCCAGGCGGAACCCTTCGAACCACCTCGCGAGTACGCGATGCATATTCTCCACCGGTCGATCGTTTCGGGTCTGATGCTGGGTGCGACTCTGATCATGGCGCGACCCGGCGCGTCGGCACCCCGGTCGGACTTCGAGTACCCGCTCGCCATCGAGACGTCACGGCTCGCGCCGGACTCCCTCTCGCATGATGCGATGGAATTCGCCGCCGACGCGAGCGTTCCGCCGGAGACGCCGCATCCTTCGCACGCGTTCGGGATTCGAGCGGACCGCTGGCAGCACGCCTCGCTGTCGTTCGCGCTTGCCGCTGGAGCGGGCGCGTTCGGGGCCCCGCCCGCTGCGGCGTTCGGGATCTCGTTCGGATTCGGAGCGGCCAAGGAATGCATCGACCGCGGCGGCTCGGGCTTCGACCCGCTCGACCTGGCGGCCGATCTCGGCGGCGCGCTGCTCGGGGCACTGCTGGTGCGAGCGCTGAGCGACTAGCCGGTCGCTCGCGTCACTCCTCGAGACCGATCGGTCCCTTGATCGGCCCGCCATCGCCGGTCGGCCCTTCGTCGCTCCTCTGCGTCAGCAGATACGTCACGCTTCCGACCGCGAGCCCGAGCGCGAAAAGCCCGGTGCGATACCAGTCCGTGCGGCGAGTCGAAATGCGCTGCACGTCCCCGAACGACAGGGCATGCCAGTCGTACAACTCGATCGGAGCGTCCGCTTCGCGACGGCGAAACCCGGTGAGCGAGTCGGCGCTGAAACGCACCACGTCGAACTCATAGCGCAGGCTGTCGAGCGTGAGAACCTGAACGTCACGTCGCTCGGCACTGACCGCGAACTGCTCGCGCGGAACTTCACGCAGCGAGGTACAACCTCCCAGCAATGCAGCCACTAGCAGGACCGGCGCACCGAGGCGCCGCGTACGCAACATCATGTGGTTTCGCTCCTCTATCCGCCGGTTTCGAAGCGCCGCAAGCATACCGCAGCACTGACCTGGACCGCATCCGAAACTCGAGGAGGAAGGGGCTGTCGCGGAGGCTCAGGTCCAGAGCAATACCCGCCCGCACCCGGGACACAGGGGCGGATCGAGATCGGCGGCGGCACGACTCCGTGCGGTCGCCGGCAGGCGCACGTAGCAGCCCGTGCAGGTGTGCCCGCGCACGGCCGCCATGCCGCGACCATAGCGTGCACGGGCGCGTTCGTAGGGCATCAGCCAGCGCGGTTCGATGGCGGCGGCGAGTTGGGCGCGCATGCCGGTGAGGCGTTCTACGCCGTCGATCGGCAGGCCGAGTCGCTTGAGCCGCCGACGGCCGGCGGGCGCGGCATACTCCTGCACCAGCAGGTCCAGGTCGTGAAGCACGGCCAGGCTGGGCCCACCCTCGGCGACGCCTTCGATTTCGCCCTCGCTCACGCTCCCGCTTCCTTCATGAGCGCCGCGGCGGATTCCGCAGTCGTCGCTTCGAGCAGTTTTTGACGGGGTCGCTGCTGCCGCACCAGCGCGGCCACTCGCGCGAGCCAGCCGTGCCAGGACTCCTCCGCCATCTCGGCGGGCGCCAGTGCGAGCATCACCAGCCGCACCTGACCGTCCGGCTCGCTCGACCAGTCGAGCGCGCGCGCCGCGCGTCCGCCGACCAGCGTGGGACGCGTCACGAGCAGCGAACGCAGAGCAGGGAATGCGGCTCCCTTGCCGAGCAAGCTGGGAGCGATCCGTTCGCGAATCCGCAGGGTCTCGAGCAGAGGCCCGATCGACCGAACGCTGCCGACCCGGTGAGCGAGAGTGACCAGCTCGCCGAGTACGAGATCGCGACGCCGCCAGTGCAACTCGAGGATGAAGAGCGGGAGGTCTGGAATCGCCGGGGCTGCAAGGACCGTCATTTGGACATCGCCTTCACGGGCGCAACATAGCAGACCAGACCCTCAACGCTCAGACCTTTCGCAGCCTCCCCTCGTGCAACCAGCTTTCGCCTCGGACCTGGAGCCATCGCCCGACCGCGAATGCGACCCCAACTCCAATCAGAGAGCCGGCTACCACGTCGGACAGAAAGTGTCGGTTGAGGTAGATCCGAGAGCCGGCAATCAGCACCGCGACCACGAACGCGGGCCACGCCGCTCGTCGCCATCGAGCCGCGACGACCCATGCGACCGCGAACGCGTTGGCGGCATGGCTCGAAGGAAAGGATGAGTTCCGCCGCTTCGAGTCCCCGTCGGGTCGCGTGCGCCCGACCGTGTACTTGGTCGCCTCGACCACGAGATTGACCGGCAACAGCACGGTAATCGCATGGCGAGCGATGACCGGGCCCGCGGGACCGCCGAACAATGCGACTCCCAACAGCACGACCATCACATTTTCGGGTCGCCCGATGCGCGTCGCACCCTGCATCGCGGGCTCCATCCATGGCTCGCGCGAGGCCTGAGCCCAGCGCTGGAACGCCAAGTCCAGTTGCTCGATAGGGGTCAGCATGCTTCCGATCAACAGGACCAGGATTGCGATTCGGTTCATACGCCTCTCACGGTTTTCCGGGTCTCGAAGGCAGGACTGGAATCAAGTTGCCGGGAGCCACCAGTCCACGCGTGCCGCGAGTGACCTCGACCACCACCTGATCGGTCTGACGTCCGACGACTCGAACCACCTGCCCGGGCTCGAGCACCAACCCTTCGCCGCCGAGGGCGAGGCTGGTCGTGATCACCGCCTCGTGACGCGAGGTACGAGCTGCGATCTCGAGTGACGACTCGAGGCCCGCCACGACCGCGAGGACCGCGACGATCCAGGCGCCACGTCGCGGCCACCACAGTCCGGCGGTAAGCCCGAGCACCAGCGCAAGCAGTGACCACTCGAGCCGACGGACCGGAGCACCGAGCCAACCCACGCCGAGCAGTCCTCCCGCCTCGCGGACGCGCGACTCGAGCTCCGCGAGCCCGGGGTCGCGCGCATCGAGCAGGTGGCCGCGAATCACCCACACCGCGCCCTCGCCGACCGCGTCGAGCTGCAACGCGGCCCAGCCGAGTCGTGCCGCCAGCGCCGGGTGCCGCAGCCCCTCATCCCAGGCGCGCCTCCAGCTGACGCGTGCCGGCTCCAGGTCGCCGCGCCGCGCCGCGCTGTCGCCGAGCCGCACGAAGCGCGCGACCTCGGGCGGAGTGCTGACGAAGCCGAGTTGCCACGCGAGGGCCACCCCCGCCACCAGCGCCGCCCCTGCCGCGATGCGGAGCGCGAGACGCGGTGGCGGGGGTGGCCCTCGCG